>CASEEY010000073.1 GCA_949287055.1 uncultured Collinsella sp. | reverse complement strand
ATCCAGTAGCCGCTGCGGCTGCCCAGCTGCTCGAGGGTGATGGGAATCTCCTGGCCGGCGTTGTTCTCGTAGGTGAAGATCATCTCGCCGTTGGCGTTGGTGCGGCCGGTAACAGGCGTCGTGCCCGCAACAGCCTCATAGTCGGCGTTGGCCTGCTGAAGCGTGAACTGGATGCCCGAAAGGCCGGTGCCGTACTGATCGACCTTCACGATGCCGGACTCGGGAATGTTCACGAGGTTGTACTTGAGCGACATGTTGGAGTCGGTGTTGCCGCGCTCAAGGTAGAAGAAGTCGAGGGTGTGGTAGGTGCCGTCGGCGAACGTGTCGCCGTCAAGGTTGGCGGTCACACCGGCAGCGGTCATGATCTGGGCGAGCGTCTCGCCCTGGCCGTTGCCGTTGTAAATGGGCTCGCCCTGATCGTACTGGTTGTTGCCGTTCGTGTCGCCATAGACATAGACACGGCCGCTGGAATCGCGGTTATTGTTCGCAAAATTGATTTCGATGGACGTGGCGTTGTGAATACCGCCCAGATCGCCCACGAGCACGCCGTCGATGAAGATCCAGACGTCATCGTCGCCGGAGAAGTTGTAAGTGACCTCCTGGCAACCCGTCGTGCCCTCGGGCGCATTGTGACCACCGTACTGCTGGATGAAGCGCGTGGACATATGCATGCCGAAGTAATGCTTGATAATGGAGTTTGTCGAGTTGATATCCTTCTGCGTAATACCGCCATCGCGCGTCTCCTCAAACACCTGCTCGCCGGTATTGAACGGGAAGAACTGGCCGTTGGGAGACTGGCCGCCCTTCTTAACGCCCCACGTCTTATAGAGCGTGAAGTCGCCGCTGCCGTCTCCATCATCGTTGAACTGTGCGAAGTTCTCCTGGCTGTTGTAATAGTAATAGCCATCCTCGTCGACCTGCAGCAGACCGTCGACGTCGGTGTAGGCCTCCTTACCGTTAAAGCTCGAACTGTCAAAGAGGTAGTCGAGGGACTGACCGCCGAGCGACTCACTCAAGGTGGGGTAGCCATCTTCATCCAGGTCGTTGGCGACAATGCCCGTACGCGGATGAGCGGACTTGGTCCACTGATTCACATTACCGGTGTTGGCAGTGAACGGACTTTCGCTCTCACCCATGCCCTTGCCAAATTTGAGCGTATGGCCGCTATTGATACCCTGGTTGGCCTGACTATCCTGCCAGTCTCCAGTATCAACAGCGTCTTTATCGGTGACCCAGTAATCGAACAGGTTGATCGTCGTGCCGCGGGGAGACACGCCGGTCACAGTGTTCTGAGGGCTGTCGATCGCCGCCTGCGCGATGCCCGGCGCGACGGTCAGGGCTGACAGAGCAAGCGAAGCCGTAGCCAGTGCGGCCACCAAACGAGATGCGCCGCCGTGCTCCGTACCCTTACGGAAGAGATTCCGACTCATGGCAAACCCCTTTACGTGAGTTCGTTTCAGTGCTGCGTTAAAACCCGACCGAACTGCCCGCGGTTTGAACAGGCAGAACGAATCCGCGACGAATCGCAGATACGTAAACTTTAGCATGCTAAACGCGCACAGAACCCCACGTTTACCTGCTCTTTTATGCTGACCCCGCCCAGGATGAGCCCATTTTCTCACCTCTTGTGGCCTGTAACAGGGGGGTTGTTCGAAATAGGCCGTTGCGCCCGCTGGCCGCATCTCCACAAAATCTCAACAGTATTCCGGCTAAAACCGACCCAGCTCCAACCAATAGCTAACCAAAACACGGCAGCCTTACGCGCCCAAGAGGGCAAGCGGACCCGCCCCACAGCCCCAACGGCCCGATGCGGCGCCTCAAAACGCACTACCCCCGTTTAGGGGACGGTTTTTAGGCTACCCCTCGAGTAGAGCCGGAAGTAGCAAGCTCCCTACCTGCTGGTTCCTTCACCCGAAAAGCCCTTATACTCGGGCATCCCTCGCAAAACCGTCCCCTAAACGGGGGTAGCGTCTTCCACGCCATGAAATGCTGCTTGACTGATGTTTTTCACGCGCGCCGAATCGCAAAAACAGCGAGATTGTCTCAGAGCCAACCCCGCGAACCCGGTACCCCCGTTTACGGTTCGGTTTTGCGGGCCCCCTTCGAGTAGACCATGATCGCAAATCAATAAAGTCGCTGATACAGCTTGTGCGGGCAAGCTAGTGTACTCAGGGGGCAGCTCCAAAACCGAACCGTAAACGGGGGTATCGTCTTTGCCTTCGCAAAATGGGCGACTCGACAGGCAAGATGACTATATAAGGGTGCGCCGCGGCCGCCCCGAGGCGCAGCGGGCGCGGGCGGCTGACGAGGCGGTGCAGCGCGCGTGGCGGGGTGCCAGGGCGAAGCAGTGCGGGCTCGCGCACAGCGGGGCGCTCAAGGCGAGGCAGCATGGGGCGCTCCGCGCCCCATGCCTACTCAAGCGACCCTGCAGCCCGCGCAAAAAGCGGTGCGCCGAAACCATTGGCGGCGAGACGTGCCACGTAATCGGCCTGCAGCCTCGCACAAAAAGACGGCGCGCCGAAACCGGCGCGCCGTCCTGGCGGTTCAACTCGAATCAGACAGCCAAGAAAACCCAGCTAGTCCCAGGCCTCACGGCCGCGCAGCGCGCGCAGGCCGATGTCGCGGCGCAGGGTCTTGCCCTCGAAGTCGATCTTCTCGCAGGCCTCGTACGCCAGATCGCGCGCCGCCTCAAACGTGGGCGCCAGCGCCGTCACGTTAAGCACGCGACCGCCGTTGGTGAGCACGCGGCCCTCGTCGTCCATGCGCGTGCCGGCGTGGTACACCGTCACGTTGTCCATGGCCTCGGCATCCTCGATACCGGTGATGACCTTGCCCTTCTCGTAGCTGCCGGGGTAGCCCGCGCTCGTCAACACCACGCTCACGGCGTACTCGGGACGCCAGCTGAGCTCAACCTCGTCCAGGCGCTGCTCGGCGCAGGCCAGCATGACCTCGACCAGGTCGTTTTCCAGACGCGGCAGGATAACCTGCGTCTCGGGATCGCCGAAGCGCGCGTTAAATTCCAGCACCTTGGGGCCGGCAGGCGTCAGCATGAAGCCGCCGTACAGGCAGCCGCGGTAATCGATACCCTCGGCAGCAAGCTCGGCCACGGTGGCCTCCATGATGCGCACCATCTCGGCGTGCTCCTCGTCGGTCACGATGGGCACCGGGCTGTAGACGCCCATGCCGCCGGTGTTGGGGCCCAAGTCGCCCTCGAGAGCGCGCTTGTGATCCTGGGAGGTGTCCATCGGACGCACGCAGCGGCCGTCGGTAAAGGCCAGAAGCGAGCACTCCGGGCCGGTCAGCATCTCCTCGATGACCACCGTGGAGCCCGCCGCGCCAAAGACGCCGCTAAAGCACTCGTGCACGGCCTCCTCGGCCTGCGCGAGCTCGGTGGCCACGATCACGCCCTTGCCGGCCGCAAGGCCGTCGGCCTTCACCACGAGCGGAGCGCCCTGCTCGCGCACGTAGGCGAGCGCCGACTCCTCGTCGGTGAAGGAGCCGTAGGCCGCCGTCGGCACGCCGGCACGGCCCATGACCTGCTTGGAAAAGAGCTTGGAGCCCTCCATCTGAGCGCCGGCCGCACCCGGGCCAAAGCAGGGAATGCCCGCCTCGCGCACGGCGTCGGCCACGCCGACCACCAGCGGGGCCTCGGGCCCGATCACAACCAGGCCGCAGCCCGTCTCGCGGGCGAAGTCGGCCACGGCAGCGGGATCCTCCGCGTCGAGCTCGACATTCTCGCCCACCGCGACCGTGCCGCCGTTGCCGGGCGCCACGTACAGCTTGCCGCAGCGCGGAGACTCGGCCAGCTTGACGGCGAGCGCGTGCTCACGGCCGCCGCTGCCCAGAAGCAGGATGTCGATAGTGGAAGCGTCGTTCGTAACGGCCATGGGTCCTCCCTAGAAAGCGGCCTCGAGGAACATATCCGCGTCGTCAAGCAGCGGGCTGTGCAGGGCGGCGGGATAGCTGAGCAGGCCCACGGCGCCCTCGCCCACGTGCGTAGCGATGCACGGTCCGATGGTTGCCACACCTCCGCAGACGCCCTCGAGCTCGTTGGTCTCGAGCGGCTTCTCCAACATGGCGATCGCCTTGGGAGAGCGGGTGTGCAGCTTGTAGTAGATGAGCGGTCCGAGCTCCTGGGAGCGGCGGGCCACCTTGCGGGCCATGAAGGCAACGGCGTTGCGCAGGCCCTTTGCCTTATGGGCGACCTCGATGCGGCCCTGCTCACCCACCTCGATCACGACCTTGACGTTTAAGATCGACGTCGCGAGGTGCTGGGCGCGCGTGGCGCGTCCGCCCTTGACCAGGTTCGAAAGGTTGTCGGGCATGAAGTAGATCTTGGCGGTGTCGCGGATGGCGCGCACGCGCTCGATGGCGTCGTCGATGGTGCCGCCCTGCTCGGCGATGGCCGCGGCCTCGAGCACCATGGCGCCCTCGCCCACCGTGGCCGAATAGCTGTCGATGACCTCCAGGCGCACGCCCGAGGGCATCTGGCGCGCCAAAAAGCGCGGGGTCTCGATGGTCGAGGACAGCTCGCGCGCGATGTGGATGGACAGGATGTCCTTGTAGCCCTCGTCCACCAGCTCGCGGTAGACCTCGATGAAGTCAGCGGGGGCCGGCTGCGAGGTCTGGGGGAGCTCCTTGGCGTCGCGCATCAGGTCGAGATACTCGCCGATCTGGATGTCCACGCCGTCGCGGTAGTCGCGACCGTCCGCCACGATGTGCAGCGGAATCACGCGGATACCCAGGCGCTCGGCCGTCTCGTGATTGATATCGGACGCGCTGTCCGTGACAATTGCAAACTTGCGCATTGTCGGGGTTCCTTAATTCCAGAAACGGTTGATGGTCTGCTCGCGGTCGGGGCCGACGGACACGAAGCTCACGCGGGTGTGGGCGAGCTTCTCGATGTAGGCCACGTAGTCCTGGGCCGCCTGCGGCAGCTCATCGAAGCTGCGGCAGCCGGAGATGTCGCACTTCCAGCCGGGCAGCTCCTCGTAGACGGGCACCGCGGCGGCAAACGCGCTCTCGTGCTCGGGCACGGTGGTGTAGCGCACGCCGTCGCACTCGTAGGCCACGCACACCTTGATGGTGTCGAAGGCCGACAGCACGTCAAGCTTGGTCAGGGCGATGTCGGTCAGGCCGTTCACGCGGGCGGCGTAGTTGGCGATCACGCCGTCGAACCAGCCGCAGCGGCGGCGGCGACCGGTGGTCACGCCGTACTCGTAGCCGTCCTCGGTGAGGGTGTGGCCCTCGGGCGTCTCGTAGGCGAGCTCGGTGGGCATGGGGCCCTCGCCCACGCGGGTGATGTAGGCCTTCATGATGCCGAGCACGCGGTCGATGTTCTTCATGCCCACGCCGGAGCCGGTGACCGAGCCGCCGGCCGTGCAGTTGGACGAGGTCACGTACGGATACGTGCCGTGGTCGATGTCGAGCAGGGTGGCCTGGGCGCCCTCGAACAGGATGGACTTGCCCTCCTCCACGAGACCGTTCAGCAGAAGGCCGCTCTCGCAGATGTAGGGGCGCAGGCGCTCGGCGTATGCCAGGTACTCCTCGCAGATCTGGTCGACGGTGTAGGTCGGCATGTCGAAGATCTTCGCGAGCTGCGGGTTCACGCGGTCGAGCGCGCGGGCGAGCTTGGCGCGGAAGACGCCCTCGTCGAGCAGGTCCTGCATGCGCAGGCCGATGCGCGCCATCTTGTCCTGGTAGCACGGGCCGATGCCGCGCTTGGTGGTGCCGATGCTGTGGTCGCCGAGCAGCTGCTCGTAAGCGCCGTCGAGGTCCATGTGGTACGGCATGATGACGTGCGCGTTACCCGAGACCTTCAGGTTGGCGGTCGAGATGCCGTCCGCCTCGAACATGTCGATCTCCTCGAGGAGCACCTTGGGGTTGACGACGCACCCGTTGCCGATCACCGAGATGCACTCCGGGTACATGATGCCCGAGGGAACCTGGTGCAGACCGTACTTGCGGTCACCCACCACGATGGTGTGGCCGGCGTTGTTGCCGCCCTGATAGCGAACGACGCAGTCGAAATCCCCGGCGATCAGGTCGCAGATCTTGCCCTTGCCCTCATCGCCCCACTGGGTTCCGACCAACACTGTCGAAGGCATGTCTTCTCCTTACGTACAGACGATGCGCGCATCGTCTTGGCACTCAAACATTCCTATTATACGGCGGGGCGGCACCGTCCGCCATCGGGGACGGATGCATCTGGCAGATGGAGCCCCCGATAATCATAGGGAATTCGATGAAGACCGTCAGCGCGTTGAGGCGAATGCGAAAAACGGCAACTATACTGTATTTTAAATTTCGAAAAGTGGCATAATCTACTGAGTGCTATGTTCGAAAAGTGGCATTTTTCCTCGTAGCTATACCACATCCGTGCTCTACCACCGTGGAGGCGACCATGCTCAAACGAAAGATGCTTTCCTACCTTCGCCAATGGCGCGAAACGCATCAATCGGAATGCCTTCTCATCAACGGCGCACGACAAGTTGGAAAGTCATTTGTGGTAAACCAGTTCGGCGCCAGCGATTATGAGCAGTTCATACCCATCGATTTCATAGCGCACCCTGAATACAGGGAGATCTTTGCTGAAGCCCTCGATGCGGATACCATCACCACGCGCATATCGCTGTACATTCCCGGAGTGCGGTTCATTCCGGGCAATACGCTTATTTTCCTTGACGAACTACAAGAATGCCCACAGGCTCGCACGGCACTGAAATATCTCGCGCAAGATGGCCGTTACGACGTCATTGCATCCGGATCGCTTCTTGGACTTCGTTTTCGAGAGATGAAGGATGCCCCCTCACTGCCCGTAGGATACGAACGCCAAGTAACCATGCATCCGCTCGATTTTGAGGAATTCCTCTGGGCTAACGGATATGATCCCGAAGCCATAAACCTCCTGCGTGGGCACTTCGACAGACTTGAGCCGCTTCAGATGGGTGTCAACGAGCGAATGATGCGGCTGTTGCGCGAATACCTCGCCATCGGCGGAATGCCGGAAGTCGTACAGCGCTATATAGAAACACACAATTACGGCATCGTGCACGATACCCAAACGCAACTGCACGCACTTTACCTAGATGATATCGCCCATTACGCTACGCCCACCGAACGCGTCAAAGCCCGTAGTTGCTACCAATCAATCCCCAGGCAACTAGCCAAGGAGAACACGCGATTCTCCTATGCCGCGATCGAGCGCGGCGGCCGTGCCCGGAAATTCGACGGGTCCATCGATTGGCTCGTGGGGGCGGAAATGGTCCAGCGGTGCCAAGCGGTCTCGAGTCCGAATTTCCCGCTCTCCGCTTACGCGGACGACAAGCGTTTCCGCGTCTACGCAAACGACACCGGCATGCTGCTCGCCATGCACGACTTCTCCCTCAAGGTCGCAATCATAGACAACACCCTTACGGGCCCCATGAAGGGCGGCCTGTACGAAAACCTCGTCGCGTGCATGCTCGTGGCGAAGAACATCCCCCTGCGTTACTGGATTTCGGCAGATTCCAAACGGGAAATAGAATTCCTCGTGGATTGGCAGGGGTCCGTGGTTCCCGTCGAAGTCAAGGCCGGACGAGGCGCGACGGCATCGCTCAACGACATGCTCGCACGAAACGACGTGCATCTAGGCTACAAGCTCATCGACGGAAATGTGGGGCGCGACGGCAAGAAGGTCACACTCCCCCTCTGGATGGCGATGTTTTTATTCGAGCACCCCGAATAAACGCGTCCAGGGCGATGCGGTCCAGTCGCATCGCAGCGGGGTCGGCATACCTTGTAAAAATGCTTCCACAGGCCGCGAGGCGGGAGGACCGAGCTGCAGCTGGCCCTCCCGCCTCGCATCCGGCACGAGCCGCCGTTACTCCTCGGCGTGCTCGTTGAGCTCGTAGAACTTGGTGGACGCCGGCAGGAAGACCAGGTCCACGTCGCCGATCGGGCCCGAACGGTTCTTGGCCACAATCACGCGCGTGATGCCCTCGGGAGGACGGTCGTCGCGGCCGGCCTCCTGCTCGGAGCTCGAGCGGTCCAGGAACATGACGATGTCGGCGTCCTGCTCGATGGAGCCCGATTCGCGCAGGTCGGACAGCTGCGGGCGCTTGCCGGTGCGGGACTCGACGGCACGCGAGAGCTGCGACAGCGAGATGACGGGCACGCCCAGCTCCTTGGCCATAATCTTGAGGGCACGGCTCATCTCGGAGACCTCGACGGCGCGGTTCTCGGCGCGACGGCCCGCCGGCGGGCTCACCAGCTGCAGGTAGTCGAGGATGATGATCGACTTCTCCTTGTTGTGGAGCATGCGGCGCGCCTTGGCGCG
>CASEEY010000072.1 GCA_949287055.1 uncultured Collinsella sp. | reverse complement strand
CGGTTCATGCGCTGCAGCGTGGAGGTGCACCCCGACTGAACCGGCAGATGCAAAAAGGGAGCGACGCGCTCAGGTGAGGCTGCCATGCGGGAGAGCAGGCCGTCGCTGACATCCATGGGCTCGATGGAGGATAGGCGAACGTGCGCGATATCGGTGCGCTCGAGGATCGCATCGAGGAGACCGGCGATGTCGACGAGGCGCCCGGAGCCGTCAAGCCCCCGGTACGCGCCGAGATTCACACCGGTCAAGACGACCTCGGCGATACCGGCGTCGTGCGCCGCGCGAACCTGCGCCAACACGTCTTCGACGTCCTCGGACCGCTCGGGCCCGCGCGCCTTCCACACGATGCAATAGGAGCACCGGTTGTTGCACCCATCTTGGATCTTGATGCCCATGCGCGAGCGAGAGGGACCCACCGCGCGCCACGAGCCCGGATCATCGGCGTCGCCATCAGCAAGAGCGCTCGAGAAGAGCCGCTGCGCGCACGCCGCGACGCGCGTCTTCAGGGGTTCGGCGACGACGCGCTCGGAGAGCGCCGTCAGCCGCTCGGCGTGCAGATTGACCGCGCAACCGGTCACGATCACCTGTGGCTCGCAGACGCGACCGAGAGCATGGCGCACCGCCTTGCGGGTCTTTGCCTCGGCCTCTCCGGTCACCGCGCAGGTGTTGATGACGATCAGCTCGGCGCGGTCCTCTTCGACCAGGTGAAATCCACATCCCGCAAGGTCGGATGCGATGCGGTCGCTCTCGACGCGATTGACGCGGCAGCCCAGGTTGACCACGCAGGCAGTTGGCTTGTCCACGGGCCCCTTACTCCAAAATGTCGTCGATGGCATCGCGGATGCGATCGCCTACGGTCTTGCGCGCATTCACGTCCTGTCCCATCTCGCGAGCGAAGCGCTCGAGCGCCTCGCGCGCCGCAGGGCTCATCCGACGCGGAACCTCGATGAGCGCACGGACGATAAGACGGCCGCGGGAACCGCCGCCACCGGAACGGGGCATGCCGCGCCCGTCGACCGTCACGGTGTCACCATGCTGGGTTCCCGCAGGGATCTCGACCTGGATGCGCTCGTCTTGCAAAATGCCCTCGACCTCGACGGTGCAGCCGAGCGCGGCGCCGGCCATAGGAACGGGAACGTCGACGAACAGGTCGTCACCGGAGCGCTTGAACCGCTTGTGGGCGGCAATGTGGACGTTGACGATCAGGTCGCCGGAAGCAGCGCCGCGGAAGCCCGCCTCGCCGTAGCCGCGCACGCGCAGCTGGCGTCCGTCGGCGATGCCGGCGGGCACCTCGATATCGATCTTCTCGTGCGTGGGCGTGCGGCCCTGCCCCGAACACATCTCGCAGGGATGGTCGACGACCGTACCCTCGCCCTGGCAATCGGGGCACGGAGAGCTCGACTGGACCTGACCGAAGATCGAGCGCTGGACCGTGGTGACAAAACCGGTGCCGTGGCAGCGCGGGCACGGCTTGTCGCCGCCGCCGTCGGATGAACCGCTGCCGTGGCAGTCCTCACAGGTGGCAAGGCGGTCGTAGCTGATCGTCTTCGTGCAGCCGCTCGCCGCCTCCTCGAGCGTCACGGTCAACGTGATGGCCATATCGCGGCCGTTGCGGCGCTGAGCCCGACCGCGGCTCGACGAGGCGCCGCCGCCGAAGAAGGACGAGAAGATGTCGTCCATACCCATACCGCCGAAGATGTCGGAAAAATCGACGTAGCCCGAGCCCATGCCGGGGCCGTCGGCCGAGCCGAACCGATCGTAGTTCGCGCGCTTCTGCTCGTCGGACAAAACGGAGTAGGCCTCGTTGACCTCCTTGAATTTCTCCTCGGCATCGGGGTCGTCCGACACGTCCGGATGGACCTCGCGCGCCTTCTTCAAAAACGCGCGCTTGATCGTCCGCTGGTCGGCATCGCGGTCGACGCCCAGCACCTCGTAGTAATCCCTCTTGTCCGCCACGACGAACTTCCTTCCCCGTTATGTGAATCGCGCGAGGCAGCAGGCCTCGCCCCACAGATATACCCAACTTCCGGCGGAGACATTCCCCGTCGGCCACACCGTCCTGCCCGCTAGAGGGGCATCGCGCCCATCATCATGCCGCGCGAGCACGAGGCGAAGCTCACCGAGATAAACGCGAGGAGCAAGCCGTTTGCGCATCCGCTGACGATCTGCTCGAGCCCGCGTTTCCACCAGAGTCGCGAGCGGTCGCGCACGCCGGCGCGCACGATGGACACGATACCCGAGACCACCATGGCCAGGCAGATAAAGGTGACAAGCGACACGATGCCCGACACCGCGAACAGGATGAGGAACGGCAAGGCGAAACCGATGAGATAGAAACCCGTGCGGGCCGGACCCTCAAGCCGCTCGGAGGCGACGCGGGCACGGCCGACGAGGTCTCCCCCTTCCGCTCCATTGGTGCCCGCATGGCCCATCGCCTTCACGCGGATCATGTCGCCGTCGTGCGTGTCCGGCGGGAACTCGATGACGGCCTCGGTGACCACCGGCGTGCGTCCGCTGCCGCCGCACTCGGGACACGGATCGGAGATGACACGCCCGCTTCCGCCGCACTCGGGGCAGACGGTCTGGAACATGCCGGCGCCGAACAGAAAGGAAAGGTCGACCTCAACCGAACCGGTACCCCCGCAGGACGGGCAGGTATGGGACGACCCGCTTGAAACCGAACCGGACCCCGAGCAGCGATCGCAGGGCTCATATCGGCGGTACTTCACCGCGCGCCGCGCACCGTTTTTCGCCTCGGTGGCGCTGAGGTCGACGTCGACGATGACATCGGCTCCCGCCTCGGGATTGAATGCCGACCCGCTCCGGCGCGCGCCGCCGAAGGGAACGCCGAACGGCGAGCCCGTATATCCCTGGTAACCGCCCGAATAGCCTCCCGCATAGGGATTTGCGCTCGGTGCGCCTGCAAAGGGATTGCCCGAGCGCATGGCATCGTAGCGTGCGCGCTTCTGCTCATCCGACAGGACGGCGTAAGCCTCGGAGACCTCCTTGAAGCGCTCCTCGGCGTCGGGTTCCTTGTTGACATCGGGGTGGAGCTTGCGCGCCTTCTGCTGAAACGCCTTCTGGATGTCTCGGGCGCTCGCGTCCTTCGAGACGCCCAGGATGGCGTAGTAATCCTTTTCGTTCATCGTTGCCATACGGCGATGCTACCTCCTGCAAGCGTATGCATAGCCGTATCATTGTACCGGACGAGAACGGATTTATTCGCACCCCACGATACCTGCACGTCAAACCCTGCAGACGAACACCGCGCATCAGGGTCGCGGTCGCACGCGGCGGCGCTTAGGAAACCAGCTCGATCTGGCGGTAGGTGACGCCGCAGCGATCAAGGATGGTCTTGGAGATGAGGTTGTCCTCGGTCCCCTCGTACTTGTCGTCGAGGTACACGACCTCACCGATACCAGCCTGCACGAGGGTCTTCGCGCACTCGTGGCACGGGAACAGCGTGACGTAGACCGTCGCCCCCGCCATGTCCTTGAGCGATCCGCGATAGTTGAGGATCGCGTTGGCCTCGGCGTGGATGACGTAGTTGTGCTTGTCGGTCAGCGGGTCCCCGGTCGCTTCCCAAGGGAACTCGTCGTCGTCAAGACCCGCGGGCGTCCCGTTGTAGCCGACGGAGAGGATGCGGTGGTTGGTATCGGCGATGCAGGCGCCGACCTGCGTGTTGGGGTCCTTGCTGCGCAGGCTCGCGGCGACGGCGGCGCGCATGAAGAACTCGTCCCAGCTGATGACGTCTTCTCGTTTACCGGGCATGATCGCTCCCATCTCGACGGTACGGCAACAGCATGCCTCAACGGGCGCATATGTCAAGACACGGGACGTAAGGGCCCTATCGCGCAAGGTCCCAAAACAGGCCGTACAGCTCGTTTCCCAGCAGCCATCCGTCGTGCGTGGGCACAAGCCTGCCCGCATCCGCATCCCAACGGGCAAGCCGGCGGCTGACCGCTTCGTCCACCGCGGTGCGCACCGCATGCTCGCCGATGACGCGGCATGCGCGCGCCAGCAGGTCCTTGCCGACACCACGGGTCATGCGCATGCCGAGCATGAGGTCCTCGGCTATCGCCTCGCGGGCGTCAAGCTCCTCCCTATCGATGTCGGCGCACCCGTCCGGTCCGATGAACGCATCGTGCACCTGCACGAATCGCACGCGCTGCGCGGCATCCGCCACCGCAGGAAGGCGCAACGGTCCCGCAAGCGCGTCGTACGTGGCGCGGTCGAGCATGCTTGCTGCCGAGCGTCCGATCCCCAGATAGGAAACGCCGGTCCAGTAGGCGATATTGTGCCGGCACGCACAGTCGGCGCGCGCATAGCTCGCGACCTCATAGGGTTCAAGACCCGCGGCGCTCAGCGTCGTCCGCGCGTCCTCCATGAGTTCTGCCTGAAGATCTCCATCCGGCTCGGCAAGCTCGCCGCGCTCGACGCGCGACCAAAACGGCGTACCCTCCTCGATGGTCAAGGGGTACACCGAGACGTGACCCGCCCCGCTCTCGATGGCGCGCCGGAGCGAGCGGCACCAGCTCTCACGGGTCTGACCCGGCGTGCCGCACATCAGGTCGACCGACACGGCCAAACCGGCATCGATGCCCCAGGACACTGCGTCATACGCCCGGCGCGCATCGTGCAGGCGGCCAAGCGCGCGCAGCTCGTCATCGACGAAACTCTGCACCCCCACCGAGAGGCGCGTGGCGCCCGCCCGGCGAAGCTCATACGCCAGATCGCTCGTCAGCGACTCGGGATTCGCCTCGCAGGTCAGCTCGACCAGATGCGGCATCGCATCGCGAATCGCCGAAACGATGCGCACCAATCGGTCGCCGAGCACGGTGGGCGTGCCGCCGCCGATATAGGCGGTTGCGCAGGCGTCAAGGATGCCGGCATCGGCCAGCCGCCCGATACGGGACACCGCGGTTTCGGCGTAGACGTCATACGCAGAGGCATCGCGGCACGGCCGCGAATCGAAGTCGCAGTAGAGACACTTCGCATGGCAAAAGGGCACATGCACGTAGAGAGCTTGAACCGGCATGCCCTCACGACCCGACCGCGATGTCGGGCAGCGGCCTGTCGAGCGCGAGCGCCTCGTCGCATGCCCTCATATCGGCCTCGATGGCGTCCGTGAGCTCCATGAACTCCTCGAACGAGGTGCAGCGCACCACGCGGCCGCGCCAAGCGGCGGCATGCGGCATGCCCTTCAGGTACCAGGTGGCAAACGTGCGCGCCCGCGCCATGAAAGGCAGGTAGCGATGGACGAGGATCAGGTGCTCGCGCAGGGCGTCAAGTCGCTCGGGCCACAGGCGCTGCGGGACGGCCGTCCCCTCTTGCGCGAGAGCGCGCGCATCGTCGAACACCCACGGATTGCCATAGGTTCCTCGCGCCACGAACACCGCGCTCGCCGCCGTATCCTGCAGCATGCGCACGGCATCCTCGGCGCAAAAGACATCGCCCGAGCCGATGACGGGAACCTCGACCGCGCGCGCGACCTCGGCGATAACCGACCAATCGGCGCGTCCGGTATACAGCTGCCGAGCGGTGCGGCCGTGCACCGCGATGGCCGCAGCGCCGGCAGCCGCAAGACGCTGCGCAAGCTCCGGGGCACGCGTTCCGCCCTCGCGGAACGCCGTGCGCATCTTCACCGTCACCGGGACGTGCGCACGCTCCACCGCAGCTGCGACGATACGCTCGGCACGCACGGGATCCTCCATGAGCGCGGAGCCTTCACCCTTGGTGATGACCTTGCGCGCGGGGCACGCCATGTTGATGTCGATCAGAGAGAGCTTGTCCCCCACCCGCTCCTGGACGGCCTCGACCGCCGCGGCGAACTGTTCGGGCTTGGACCCGAACAGCTGAATGCAGATCTGCTCCTCCTCGTCGGCGGGAAGAACCAGACGCCAGGTCTTATCGCTCGCATAGGCAAGCCCGGCGACGCTGACCATCTCAGAATATGCAAGCTGTGCTCCCCGGCGGCGGCACATGATGCGATAGGCCGCATCGGTCACGCCCGCCATGGGAGCAAGCAGGAAAGGCTGGCGCGCATAGGCTGCACGCAATGCCTCGGATCCGTTGGGAATGCCCACTGCCGTCCTTTCTGGAGCGCATCGTGCCGCCACGGCAAGCAGGGCGGCATGATGCGTACGAGAATCTATTCGTCCACCTTGAGGATGGCCAGAAACGCCTCTTGGGGAACCTCTACCGAACCCACGGCCTTCATGCGCTTCTTGCCCTCTTTCTGCTTTTCGAGCAGCTTGCGCTTGCGCGAGATGTCGCCGCCGTAGCACTTGGCAAGCACGTCCTTGCGCACGGCCTTCACCGTGGAGCGCGCGATGATCTTGTTGCCGATCGCGCCCTGGATAGGCACCTCGAACTGCTGGCGCGGGATGATCTCCTTGAGCTTGTCGCACAGGCCGCGCGCGAGCGGATAGGCCTTGTCCTTGTGGACGATGAACGACAGAGCGTCGACGTCGTCGCCGGAAAGCAGGATATCGAGCTTGACGAGGTCGCTCGCGCGGTAGTCGGCAAACTCGTAGTCAAGCGATGCGTAGCCCTTCGTGCGGCTCTTGAGCTGGTCGAAGAAGTCCAGGATGAGCTCTGCCAGCGGCATGTCGAAATGCATCTCGACCGATTTGGATGACAGGTGGATCATGTCGGTCATGATCGCGCGGTGCTCGATGGACAGTTGCATGACGGCGCCGGTGTACTCGGGCGGTACGATGACCTTGGCCGCCAGATAGGGCTCCTCGATGTGGTCGATGCGCGTGACGTCGGGCAGATCCTGAGGGCTGCGGACGTCGATCATCGTGCCGTCGGTCTTATACACGTGGTAGTCGACGCTCGGGCTCGTGGCGATCAGGTCAAGGTCGAACTCGCGCTCGAGGCGCTCCTTGACGACCTCCATGTGCAGCAGGCCCAAAAAGCCGACGCGGAAGCCGAAGCCGAGCGCCACGCTCGTCTCGGGGCTCCAAGTGAGCGAGGGATCGTTCACGCGCAGCTTCTCGAGGGCGTCGCGCAGGTTCTCGTAGTCCTTGTTATCGATCGGGAACAGGCCGGTGTAGACCATCGGCTTGGCCTCACGGTAGCCGGGCAGCGGCTCCGGGCAGGGACGGTCGCGATACGTCAGCGTGTCGCCCACGTGGACGGCGCCGGGATCCTTGAGGCCCGTGACCACGAAGCCGACCTCGCCCACCGCGAGCTCGTCCACGAGCAGCTCCGCGGGGCGCTTGATGCCCACGCCGTCCACAAGGAAGCTCTCGCCGGTCTGCATCATGGTGAGCGTATCGCCCTTGCGGATGCTGCCGTCGAAGACGCGCACCGTCGCGACGACGCCGCGGTACTCGTCGAAGTAGGAGTCAAGGATGAGCGCCTTGAGCGGGGCGGCGGCGTCCCCTGTGGGAGGCGAGACGAGGAACACGATCGCCTCGAGCAGGTCATGGATGCCCTCGCCCGTCTTGCCGGACACGCACACCGCGTCGTCGGCGGGAATGGCGAGCTCGTCTTCGATCTCGACCTTGACCTCCTCGGGATGGGCGGAAGGAAGGTCGATCTTGTTGATGGCGGGCACGATGTCGAGGTTCGCGTTCATGGCGAGGTTCGCGTTGGAGACCGTCTGCGCCTCGACGCCCTGGGTCGAGTCGACGACGAGCACGGCGCCCTCGCAGGCAGCGAGCGAACGCGAGACCTCGTAGGTGAAGTCGACATGCCCGGGCGTATCGATGAGGTTGAACTGGTAGGTCTCCCCATCGTCGGCGGTATAGGCGACCCTGACCGCATTGCTCTTGATCGTGATGCCGCGCTCTCGCTCGATGTCCATCGAGTCGAGAAGCTGGGACTCCATGTCGCGCTCCTCGACGGTGTGCGTGAGCTCCAAGATGCGGTCGGAGATTGTCGACTTGCCGTGGTCGATATGAGCGATGATGGAGAAGTTTCTGATGTGTGAGGTATTCGTCGTATCCATGCGGCTTATCATACCCGATGCGACGCGCCCCGCGCGAGGTCGCACTCGTGCACATCTCGTGAGCAACACGCCTATTCCACAGCATTTGCGCTTCTCTTGCCCCCATGTGCGTGCTATACTCACCGAGTTGTGACCTCACCGTGTCTCAGAGGCCGGATAGTAAGGCTTATTTCAAGCATTCGAAAGGATTTTTACCAGTGGCAAACATCAAGTCTCAGAAGAAGCGTATCCGCACCAATGAGATCGCGCGCGTCCGCAACAAGGCGATTCGCTCCGAGCTCAAGACCCTGATCAAGCACGTTCGCGCTGCCGTCGAGGAGGGCGACAAGGCCGCTGCCTCCGCCGCCGCGACCCGCGCCTACCGCGCGCTCGACAAGGCCGTCGCCAAGGGTGTCATCCACAAGAACCAGGCCGCCAACCGCAAGTCCGGCGTCCAGAAGCTCGTCAACACCCTGAACTAGCG
>CASEEY010000071.1 GCA_949287055.1 uncultured Collinsella sp. | reverse complement strand
CTGATCGGCGTCGACACCGCCACGCTGCTCGCCTCCGCCGGCCTGCTGACCTTTGCGGTCTCGCTCGGTGCGCAGGGCATCGTCTCCGATATCATCGCCGGCCTGTTCATCATCTTCGAGGGTGAGTTCCGCGTCGGCGACATCATCCAGGTCGGTGGCCAGCGCGGCACCGTCATGGAGATCGGCGTTCGCACAACCAAGATCAACGACGGCTCCGGCAACATCCTCGTGCTGCGCAACTCCAATATCTCCAACGTGGTCAACATGACCAAGGAGCACTCGTTTGCCGCCGTCGAGGTGGGCATCGAGTACGGCGAGAGCCTGGAGCGCGTCGAGAACATCCTGTCCAAGGAGCTCCCCAGCATCAAAGATCGCCTCCCGGCCATCGTCGACGGCCCGTTCTACCGCGGCGTCACGATGCTTGCCGACAACTCCGTCAACATCAAGATCGTGGCGGAGTGCGCCGAGTCCGATCGCCTTGTGCTCACCAACGACCTGAATCGCGAGATGAAGCTGCTGTTCGACAAGTACGACATCTCCATCCCGTTCCCGCAGGTCGTGGTGAACCAACCCATCCAGTTCAAGAAGGCAACCGCTGCCGAGAAGGCCGCTGCCGAGAAGTTCAATGCCGAGCAGAAGGAGGCTTTCAAGAACTTCGTGGACGAGAACGAGGACTTCGACGAGTTCAACGACACCGATCGCCACTAAGGCGACGCCGTCGGGCAATAACGCTTTGATCGAGCGTCTATAACGGAATGCCCTGGGACCTCACGCCGCGGTCCCAGGGCATTCTGCATTTTTCCTCATATGCGAGCTTCACCTCTCGGACCGATACGACTCCGGCGGTGAATGCGCTACCATCTCAAAAGCAACAATCAGAACACCTACGGCGAAGGACATGCCATGGCCGACCTATCCCACAACACCGACCAGCTTCCCCACGAGGACGCGACGTCGGAAAGCCCGAAGAAGATTCCCCTCATCCTCAAGGTCTACGGCTTCCTCTGCATGGCTGACGGCATCATCACCGTTCCACTCATTCTCATTTTGAGCGCGCTGGTCATGTTGGCGCTGCAGACCCGCCCCGATCTCATCGCCATCGGTACCGACCCGACGCTGCCCGTCATTTTGCTCATCATCTCGGTCTTCGTGACCTTCGGCAACGGCATCGCGCTGATCATCTTCGGCCGCTCGCTGCTCAAGAATCGCCGACGCAACGCCGCACGCTGGTCCTATGCGCTCATCGCGACCACGCTGGTGCAGATCATCCTGCGCATCATGCTCGAGGGCATCGGCACGAACCTCATCCCCGACGCCATCCAGCTCGTCATCCTGCTCACCCTGTCGGTCACCGTCGATCCGACGCTTCGTCACGAGCGCCATCTTGAGCGCGCGGCCCGCGACCTGACCGATCGTCAGGCAGCCCGTATGGGCATGCTCGGCCGCGACTTGGAGGGCAAGGGCTACATCGAGCTCAACTTCTTCAACCTGTTCTGGGTATTCGTGGTCTGCAGCGTGCTCGGCCTGATCATCGAGACCATCTACCACATGGCCGTCGTCGAGCCGGGTGTGTACCAGGACCGCGCCGGCATGCTCTTCGGTCCGTTCTCCCCCATCTATGGCTTTGGCGCCGTGCTTATGACCGTGGCGCTCAACCGCTTCTACAAGGCCAACCCCGTCATCATCTTCGTGGTCTCCGCGGTCATCGGTGGCCTGTTCGAGGCAGCGGTGAGCTGGTTCATGCAGACCGGCTTCGGCGCCTTGGCGTGGGATTACTCGGGCTCCACGATCTTCGGCCTGTTCCCCGACCCGGTGGCGACCCTGTTCGGCGGTCGCACGAGCACCCTGTTCATGTGCATGTGGGGCGCGCTCGGCTTCGTGTGGATCAAGTTCTGCCTGCCGTGGCTGCTCAAGCTCATCAACATCATCCCCTGGAAGCTGCGCTACTCCTTTACCGCCCTGTGCACCGTGCTCATGCTCGTCAACGGCGTTATGACGCTGCAGGCGCTCGACTGCTGGTTCGAGCGTCTGTCCGGCGTTGCCGGCACCACGCCCATCGAGGCCTTCTACGCGAAGAACTTCGACGACGCCTACATGGAGCACCGCTTTGAGAGCATGACCATCACGCCTGAGGACTCCGGCCGTATCGACAGCGAGGCCATGGCCGAACAGCCTGTGGGCGATGCAGCCGCCACCGGCTCTTCTGCGCCCGCTGCGGTGTAGCACGGACACGACACGGGCCTGTACCCGCTGCCGTGGCATGCACCCGCTGCCGTGTAGCGCGGGCTCGACACGGGCCGTATTGCCCGTTGGCCGCGTTTTACGATTGCCGCCCGCTTCCGGTTCCTTCCGGAGGCGGGCTTCTTATATGGACGTGCGCGATACTGCGTTTGACCGGCGGCTCGTCTCGGGCCAGGTAAACCATTTACCCGGTCCGTTGTGACGCGTTTCCGGGCAAATCTGTCACAACGGACCGGGTAAACCTTTTACCGGGCGAACCTGCCGAGCGCGTCCGGCTGCCGGCGCTTCGCCGACAAAAAAGACCCCAGTGGGCTCAATAGCCAGCTGGGGAAAATAGGGACAGGCACCTTTTCCCATCGGAAAGAGGGACAGGCCCCATGCTGATGGGAAAAAGCGCCTGTCCCCATTGTCCCATTCGCATAACGAAAAACCCGACCGGCGCAAAGCCGATCGGGTTTCGCATATCGCTCTGACGTGCAGGCGGAATGCTTAGAAGCGGCCACCGCGATGGTTGCCGCTGAAGCCGCCGCGACCGCCACGGTCATCGCGGCCACGACCGCCACGGGGACCGAAGTCACCGCGCGGGCCGCGATCGCCGCGGGGGCCGCCGAAGCCACCGCGCGGGCCGCGGTCGTCACGGCCACCACGGGGGCCGCGGTCGGAATCGAGACCCATGGCAACCAGCGGGTCGATAATCTGGTCAAGCAGGGAGAGAATCTCGTTCGCGGAATCCGCAGACAGGGTCGGGATGAGCTTCTTGCGCTTGTTGCCCATGGCCTCGGCCAGCTCGGCGGCATCCTCGGAGGCGAACACGACGATCTTGCGCATGTCCTCCTCTTCGGGCTCGATGCGAGCGACGATGTCGTGCTTCTCAGCCTCGACCATCAGGGCGTTGAGCTCGCGCAGGCGCATGCCCATGAGCTCGGCCATCTCCTTCTGCTCCATGCGGGGCTTCAGCTCGAGGAGCTTCAGGGCGCGCTGCAAGTCACGCAGACGGGCGGCGTCCTCCTCGGCCTCCTCGCGCATCATGTCGCGACGACCGCGCAGCAGGCGGGCGGCGCGATTCACCTTGTCAAACAGCTCATCGTCGAGGTTCGTGACGTCAGCCTTGGGCTCGGCGTCCTGCTCCTCGGCAACCTCGGCCTCGAGAGCCTCCTCGACGGTCTCGTCGTCGGCGACCAGCTCGGACACGGCCTCGGTCTCGACGACAACCTCGGCCGCGTTCTCGACGGCCACTTCCTCGTTCTCGTTCTCGGTCACATTCACGTTGGTTTCGCTGTACTCAGACATGCGTTCCTCCTGCGCCCTCGGCGCTCTACAGGCGGCAATCCTTCCTGCCGCGATCTCACACAGGCCTTCCGGCCAGATAGCAAGTGTAGAGGTAGCAGCGCAAATACGTCACGAGAAACCGCATGCACACAAAAGCAGCGCCGACCGGGCGCATGCAAGGCGCGTCGTACGCGGTCGACGCGCACCAGCCGGATGCGCCCGCCCCCGCATGCAAAAGCCGGCCTTGGGGCAAGCACCCCAAGGCCGGCCTTCACCGTGACCGGTACAACGGGTCGGATGAACCCGAACGCCTACGCCTGACGATACGTGGACAGGAAGTCGGCCAGGTCGTTCACGGCGTCGCGCAGCACGCCCATGCGCGGCAGGTACACGATGCGGAAGTGATCGGGCTCCGGCCAGTTGAAACCGCCGCCGCGCGTGATGAGGATGCGCTTCTCATGCAGCAGGTCGAGGGCGAACTGCTCGTCGCTCGTGATGTTGAACTTCTTCACGTCAAGCTTCGGGAAGATGTAGAACGCCGCCTTGGGCTTGACCGCCGTCACGCCGTCGATCGCGTTGAGCGCCTCGTACACGTAGTTGCGCTGCTCATAGATACGGCCACCCGGCTCGATATAGCGCTCGACGCTCTGATAGCCGCCCAGCGCGGTCTGGACGATGGACTGGCCGGGAACGTTGGAGCACAGACGCATGTTGGACAGCATGTTGACGCCGTACATGAAGTCCTTCATGCAGCGCTTGTTGCCCGACAGGATCATCCAGCCGATGCGGAAACCGCACGCCATATGCGACTTGGACAGGCCGCAGAACGTGACGCAGGGAACGTCGGGGGCGAGCGCCGCAGTGGACACGTGCTCCAAGCCGTCCATCACCAGGCGGTCGTAGATCTCGTCGGAGAAGATCATGAGCTGGTGCTTGCGCGCGATCTCGACGATCTGCTCGAGCAGCTCGCGCGGATACAGCGCGCCGGTGGGGTTGTTGGGGTTGATGATGACGATCGCCTTGGTGCGGCTCGTGATCTTGGACTCGATGTCGGCGAGGTCGGGGTTCCACTCGGCCTGCTCGTCGCACATGTAATGCACGGGCGTACCGCCGGCCAGCGCGGCGCAGGCGCTCCACAGCGGATAGTCGGGCATGGGGATGAGAATCTCGTCGCCATTGTCGAGCAGCGCATTCATGCACAGCTGGATGAGCTCGGAGACGCCGTTGCCGGTGTAGATATCCTCCATGGACACGTTGGGGATCTTCTTGAGCTGCGCATACTGCATGATGGCCTTGCGGGCGCTGAACAGGCCGCGCGCCTCGGAATAGCCCTCGCACTCGGTCAGCTGGTGACGCATGTCCTGGATGACCTCTTCGGGTGCGCGGAGCCCAAACGGCGCGGTGTTGCCGATGTTCAGCTTGAGGATGCGCTGGCCCTCGGCCTCCATGCGGGCAGCCTCATCGGTGAGGGGCCCGCGCACATCGTACAGGACGTTGTCGAGCTTGGTGGATTTCTTGAATTCGCGCATGTATGTGCTCCTTTTGCTGGCATGCCGGCTCTGCTCCGGCTGCTTGGTGCCGACGGTGGGGAAAGCGGCCTCATGCCGCGCGCTAGCTCGCTCGCTTGCGGGAACTGAAGCCTGAGCGGAGCCGCCTGCGTCCGCGAGCTCGCCCGACAGCCACACGGCATCGACCTCGAGAATCTGGGCGAGCAGGCGCAGCATGTCGCGACGAGGCGTGGTTTTGCCGCTCACGTACTGGCTCATCTGGCTTTTCCCAAGCTTGCCGCCGAGCTCGGATGCGGCACGAATCATGTCGGTCTGCTTGAGACCGCGCTGCCCCATAGCCGATTTGAGCCGTTCGGCGAACATCTGGTGGTCCATGCACCCTCCGAAGTTCAATACAAAACAAAAATTGAACTATTCGCTTACCTGAAGTTCAAAGTTCAATTTGGTGACACTCTATCACATCTTGAATTGAACTTCCCCAGAAATCCGCTGGCGCGGTATCATCGTTGCGAATTCCCCATTTGCCTTCACACGCAAGGAGCGCATCATGGCAAACAACTACCTTGTCGTCATCGATATGCAGAAGGACTTTGTCGACGGATCGCTGGGCACGCCGGAGGCACAGGCGATCGTCGACGACGTCGCCGCTTACGCCCGCGCCTTCGAGGGGACCGTCGTGTTCACGCGCGACACCCACGAGGCGGACTACCTTCAGACCCAGGAGGGCCGCAACCTGCCGGTCGAGCACTGCATCCGCGACACGGACGGCTGGCAGCTCGTTCCCGCACTCGAGGCCGTGCGCACCGACCGTCAGGCGCCCGTGTTCGACAAGCCCACGTTTGGGTCGGTCGAGCTCGTCTGGTGGCTTGCGCAGCAAAACGACGACGCGCCCATCGACTCCATCGAGGTCATCGGCCTGTGCACGGATATCTGCGTGGTGAGCAACGCCCTGCTCATCAAGGCTCACTTCCCCGAGATTCCCGTGCGCACGCACGCCCATCTGTGCGCCGGCGTCACCCCCGCCGCACACGAGGCCGCGCTTGCCACCATGCGCAGCTGCCAGGTGGAAGTTTGCGAGTAGATTCGGCTGTCGGCAGGCGCGATTTCGCGCTCATGCGGACCGGCCAAGACCATACCCCCGTTTAGGGGACGTTTTTGGAAGCAGCCCCCGAGTAGTCACGCCTTTCCTGCCAGCAAACCCGCTGGCAGGAAAGGCGCCCTTAATCGGCCTACTCGACGGTCCGCTCCAAAACCGTCTTCTAAACGACCCTTTTGATTTCTGCGCCTACGCCAGCCCGAGCAGCAGGCCGATCGCATGCACGGCAAAGGCCACGACCCACGCCACGCCGCACTGCATAAACACGACGATGAGGGCATAGCGGCGCCCGAGTTCGCTGCGCACCGCGGAGACGGCGGCCACGCACGGCGTGTACAGCAGGGTAAACGTCAAAAACACGAAGGCCGTAAGCGGCGTGAACAGCTGCGCGAGCGCGGCGGTCGAGCCGCCCATGAGCACGGTAAGGGTCGCCACCACGTTTTCCTTGGCGCCGAATCCCGCCACAAGGGCGGCGGCGGAAATCCAGTTGCCAAAACCGAGCGGGGCAAACACCGGAGCGATCAGCGCGGCGAGCGCAGCCAGCATGCTTTGGGCCTGATCGTCCACCACGTTGAAGCGAATATCGAACGTCTGCAAGAACCAGATGATGACGCTTGCCACGAAAATAATCGTAAAGGCCTTGGTCGCAAAGCCCTTCGCCTTGTCCCATGCGAGCAGCGCCGTGGTCTTCACGGACGGCAGACGGTAGTTGGGCAGCTCCATCACGAACGGAACGGGATCGCCGCGAAACGCGGTGTGCTTGAGCGCGAGCGCCACGAGCACGCCCACGACCATACCCATGATGTACAGGGAGATCATGACAAGCGGGGCGTGGTCCGGGAAAAACGCCGCCGAGAACAGGGCGTAGACCGGGAGCTTGGCCGAACAGCTCATGAACGGCGTGAGCATGACCGTCATCTTGCGGTCGTGCTCGGAGGGCAGGGTGCGCGTGGCCATGATGGCGGGCACGCTGCAGCCGAACCCGATCAGCATGGGCACGAAGCTGCGCCCCGAAAGACCCAGCTTGCGCAGGATCTTGTCCATGACGAAGGCGACGCGGGCCATGTAGCCGGAGTCCTCGAGGATGGAAAGCAACAGGAAGAGCACGACGATGATGGGCAAAAACGACAGCACGCTGCCCACGCCCGCGAAGACGCCGTCGATCACGAGCGAATGCACCACCGGGTTCACGCCAAAATCGCCAAGCGCTGTGTCGACCACCGCGGTGAATTCGCCGATAGCGATCTCGAGCAGATCGGACAGGCGCTGACCGATCACGTCGAAGGTCATCCAGAACACAAGCGCCATGATGCCGATGAACACCGGAATGGCGGTGTACTTGCCGGTGAGTATACGGTCGGCGGCAACGGAGCGCAGATGCTCGCGGCTCTCGTGCGGCTTGACGACGCACGCCCCGCACACCTGCTCGATAAACGAGAAGCGCATGTCGGCAAGGGCAGCCATGCGGTCGGTGCCCGACTCCCCCTCCATCTGCGAGATGATGTGCTCGGCGGCGTCGAGCTCGTTCTGCTCGAGCGCCAGCGCCTCGATCACAAGACGGTCGCCCTCGATGAGCTTGGTCGCAGCGAAGCGCACCGGAATGCGCGCAGCCTCGGCGTGGTCGGCGATCAGGTGAATGAGGCCGTGGATGCAGCGGTGCAGCGCTCCCCCGTCGGGGCCGTCGGCGGCGCAGAAGTCGATGCGCCCCGGGCGCTCGCGATAGCGCGCGACGTGAATCGCGTGCTCGGTCAGCTCGCCGATGCCCTCGTTTTTGGCGGCCGAGATGGGCACGACCGGAATGCCGAGGGCGGCCTCGAGCGCGTTGACGTCCACGGTGCCGCCGTTGGCATACACCTCGTCCATCATGTTGAGCGCGAGTACCATCGGCCGGTCAAGCTCCATGAGCTGCAGCGTCAGGTACAGGTTGCGCTCGATGTTGGTAGCGTCCACGATGTCGATGATCGCGTCCGGCTGCTCGTCCAAGATGAACTGGCGGCTCACGACCTCCTCGCTCGTATAGGGCGACAGCGAGTAGATGCCCGGCAGGTCGGTGATGGTCGCGTTGGGATGGCCCTTGATCTGGCCGTCCTTGCGGTCCACCGTGACGCCCGGGAAGTTGCCGACATGCTGGTTGGAGCCTGTCAGCTGGTTGAACAGCGTCGTCTTGCCGCAATTTTGGTTGCCGGCGAGCGCGAAGGCGAGCGGTGCGCTCTCGGAGAGCGCGGCGCCCTCGCGACGCGGGCGGGCGGGCTCCTCGCCCAGCGCGGGATGTGCCGTGGCGGATGGCGAGGCGTTGCGGTAGAGCAGCTCGTGCGCATCGTGGACGTTGACGAGCTCGATGCGCGACGCGTCATCGCGGCGCAAGGTGAGCTCGTAGCCGCGCAGGCGGATCTCCATGGGGTCGCCCATGGGGGCGTACTTCATCATGGTGACTTCGGTGCCCGGCGTGAGCCCCATATCAAAGATGTGCTGGCGCAGCACCGCATCGTCGGATTCCACAGACGCGATGATCGCGTCCTTACCAATCTCCAACTCGTCAAGCGTCATGCTCTATCGCTTTCCTCGGTAAACC
>CASEEY010000070.1 GCA_949287055.1 uncultured Collinsella sp. | reverse complement strand
CGGCAAGGCTGAAGACGGCCAGATGCGCATCCGGCACCACCACACCCGAGGGGATGGGCACGTCCACGAAGGTCACGCGGCCACGCGTGATCGTGGGCACCGTGATGGCGGGCGCATGCGAGAGGTCTGCGGCGTTGAGCTTGTCGGCATCGCGCTTGAGCAAGGTCACGTTCACCTGCGTGTCGCCCGCCACGGCACCGGCGTTTTCGGGCGCGTTTTGGAGCGACTCCTCGAAGGGGATCGACTCGTCGGTAAACGACAGCTCCATCGACTCGCGCGCGCCGCGGTCGGGAATGGCGAACGCCACGGCGTAATGGTTGTTGACGACCTCCTGGATGCGGGAGATGAAGCGGTTGTCCGAGCCCGCGAGCGCCGGCTGCTCGATCTTGAGCTCGGCGGTCACCGCACCGCCCGCCCGGATGAGCGAGACGTAGTTCAGGCGCTGCTGGCGGCCGAAATCCAGCTGCTGGGGGCGCACGTACAGGCCGTCCAGATGCGAGATCTTGGCCTCCCCCGCGCGTCGCTCCAGGTCCTCGTAGGCGCGCGAGCAGTCGTCAAACAGGCTGCGCGGCTCGGAGAGCACCACGAGCGCGTCGTCGCTTATGTGCGCCAGCGGGCTGGCCGTGCTCTCGTACATGAGCGGCATGAAGCGGTCGAGCTCGGGCGTGACGATGCGCGCCTTGATCATCTCGAGCATCGCCGCGAGCTCCGTGTCGTTTTTGGCGGGTGCGTACAGGGCGGCGGAGATGCGGCGGACGGCATCGTCGGTCAGTGCGAGCTCGCGCACGGGGAAGATCTCGACGGCGTCCTCGTCGCCGATGGTCTGGCCGGTGGAGCTCACCATGCGGCGAATGCGGTCGATCTCGTCGCCGAAAAACTCGATGCGCACCGGAGCGCTCGCCTGTGCGGGGAACACATCCACCGCGTCGCCGTGCACGCGGAACAGCCCCGGCGCATCCGCCGCGTCGGCGTTGGTGTAGCCCATGCCCACCAGGCGCGCGGGAACCTCCTCGTAGGGGATCTCCTCGCCCACCGTAAAGGTGGTCGAAGCCCAATAGCGGCTCTCGCGCGGAGGCACGCAGCGCAGCAGCGCGCGGGCCGAGGTCACCATGATGACCGCCTCGCCGCGGGCCACACGCCCGAGCGCGGCGCATCGCGAGGCCACGACGGCATCGTCTGCCTTGGCCTTCCACGGGTAATCGGTGCGATCAGGGAAGCGAACGACGCGCTCGAGGCCCACGTAGGCGGCAAGAGAGCGTGCGGCGCGGTCGGCGGCGTCCTCGCCCGACACGACGTAGACCACCGGGCGCGGGGCGCGTGCGAACTGCGCGGCGAGCATGAGGGTGCGGCCGGACTGCGACACGGCGAGCGTGGCGTCTTGGCCCTCGGCAAGCGCCGCCTCGATGGTCTGAAGCGCCTCGGCCGTGTAGAGCTGCGCTGCTATGCGGTGTATGAGCATGCATGTCTCCCGTCCGCGGGAAAATGGGGACAGGCACCTTTTTCCCACGCCGAAAGCCCGCTTGGACGAATCCAGGCGGGCGATGCGAATCGTTTGTCGCCCGCTATCGTACCTCACAGAACTCCGGCGGGCATCGGCTCATCGCGTGAAATTGCGTCTGACGCAATCCCCCTACATTGCGCCGGGCGGGGCTACCGCTACGCGCGGCCGGTGGCCTTCAGGTGATACTGGCGCTCGTAGCGGCGGGCAAACGCCAGCAGGAGCAGCACCGCCACGATGGAGAACGGCACGCCGGCAAGACCGATCCAGTTGTAGGCCGCCCCGGTGTTGAGCACCATCTGGCCCACCTGGGCGCCGATGGCGTTGCCGCCGTTGAAGGCGATCTGCACGCAGGCGCCGCCGAGCAGCTCGCCGCCGCCCTGGCCCACCTCGACCATGAGGATCTGCTGCGGGCTGGACACGAAGAACAGGCCCACCGACACGAGGAACATGAGCAGGGTGCACAGCACCGGTCCGCGGCCGAACAGGAAGATGAGCACGAGCGCGACACCGGCAAGCGCCTGGCCCGCCGCCGCGGCGACACCCGGGCTCTTGCGGTCGCCCGCGCGTCCGCCGAGCGTGGACCCCACGACCATGCCCGCACCGGCGAGCACGAGCAGCATCGGTACCGCCGCCTCGGCAAAGCCGCCCATGTGCTGCAGCCAGGGCGACACGTAGCTCCACCAGCAGAAAATGCCGGTGTTGCCGAGCAGCACCGCACCCAGGATGAGCCAGGGGCCCGGAGCCTTCAGGAAGGCGAACTGGCCGGCAAGGCCCGCATCGGGAATGGCATCGAGCGCGGGCACGAAACGCATGATCAGCACGGCCGCGAGTACCGCCCATGCCGCAGCGAACACGAAGGGCGCGTGCCACGAGAACATGCTCGCCATGAGGGTGCCCGCGGGCACGCCGATCATGTTGGCCACGGTCTGGCCAAGCACCATCGTCGCCACCGCCTGGCCCTCGCGACCCGGATCGGCAAGCATCTTGGACGCGAGCGTTGCCGTGCCGAAGAACGCGCCGTGCGGCAGACCGGCGATGAAGCGACCGATGAGCAGCATCGTGGGGTCGCCCGACACCGCAGACAGCGCGTTGCCGGCGGCGCAGATCGCCATGAACACGACGATGAGCGTGCGCGGCGGCACGCGGCGCCCCACCACGAGCATGGTCGCGCCCGCGCAGACACCCACCGCATACGCGGTGATAAAGTTGCCCGCCCATGCGACGCTCACGTTTACGCCCTCGGCCACGACGGGCAGGATGCCCATCATGACGAACTCGGCGAAGCCCAGCACGAACGCGCCCATAGCGAGGGCGATCAGACTCTTCTTCACAGGCTCTCCGCCCTTTCCTCAGCATACGGGCCGGATGCGCATGCAACCCGGCCCGGTTTCGTCATTTTTGCCACGCGGATAGTACCATCATCGCAATCGGTTTCGCGCGGCATCTCGCATCTTTTCGAAATGTTTGCTCGGTGGTGACGGCCGACAAACAGGGCGCCTGCACCCCATGCCAGCCCGCACTACGCCCTCACGCTGGCAGCCGCGTCACCTCGCCACGCGCCAGCCTGCGCCCACACGCCTACGCCAACCCGATACGCCACGTCGCGAAGGCGCACAGCGCACCGACCACGCAGACCACGATCGCACCGGACAGATCCGCTGCCATGCCGCCCAGCCTGCGGTCTTCCTTCCAAGCGCCCAGCTCTCCGGGAATCTTTCTCCAGATACGCCACAGCAGCAATGCGCAGCCCAACACGCCCACGGCATTTTGCAGCATGAGCTCGCCGCAGATAAGCGCGATAAGGTTACCGGCGGCGTATCCGCCGTCGCCCGCCTGGTAATGCTCGCGCACAAACTTGAGCAGCCATGCCACGAGCGGCTGGCACATAGCAGAGATGAACGAAACGGTGATCGTCGGGTTCTGTTCCATGGCATCGCGCAGCCCGTCGATGGTACCGCCGCCGGCAAGCCACACGTAGGCAACCATGGCCAGGGGAACCACCACAAGCAGCACCTGCACCACCGAGAAGAACTTAGCAGTCCGCGCCTCGTAAGCCGACTGCGGGCGAGCGTGCAGCTCACGACTCGTGCTGACCCCTGCCGCCGCGGCAACCGCCGTACGGCCGGAATCGCGCTTGGTTCCTCGCGCGGCAGCCTGCGCTCGACTCGTCTTTGCCATGATGTCCCCTCTCAGGCGGGCGGAATCCCAAGAAACCGACCCGATTGTACCGACTCCCTGCTCCATGTGGACAATATGTTCAGATATGAAGGTTTAAACGGGCGAAATGAGCGGATTGAGGCACGCTCGGACACCTTGGTGATGACGCGGGTAAAACACGGCGACAAGCTGCTATGTCAATCGCAATGTAAGACGCTATTCCACGCTATGTTGCGACCCCGTGCATTGCATCTCGGTCAAATCAGCGGTAGACAAACCTTCATATCTGAACAAATTGGCCAATCTCGGGTCCCGCCGCGAAATCCGCAAGGGTTTCCGCGCATTTCGTGGGGCTCGACGCGCCCCGCCCTTCGCGGCGCCACCCCGCGAAGCCCGAAGGGGGCTGCGAGCACGCAGCCCCCTTCGCGAAAGCCCTAGTGCAGCTCAGGCCAATAGCCCTTGTTGGCCTCGATCAGGTCGTCGAGGATGAGCTTGGCGACCTTGGCGGACGGCACGGTCGCGGACAGCGACAGCGCCTGCCACAGCTTCTGGTAGCTGTGCTCGACCCAGGCCTGGACGACGAGCTTCTCAACGGAAACCTGCTGCTCGAGCATGCCCTTCTGCCACTGGGGCACCTGGCCCTGGCAGATCTTCTCGTAGCCATTCTTGCCCACGATGCAGGGGACCTCGACCATGGCGGTCGGGTCGAAGTTGGACACCGCGCCGTCGTTGGGAACGATCAGCAGGAAGCGCTCCATGGTGTTCTCGGCCAGTGCGCAGGCAAGGTCCACGATGTAGGTGGCGTGCGCGTCGGCCTCGAAGCCGCAGCCCTCGGCGGTGCCCTTCTCGATCACCTCGCGGCAGGCGCCGAACACGCGCTTCTCGCGGCCGTCCATGACCTCGTTGGCGCGCGTGTAATTGGGATCGGAGGTCTCCACCACGTAATCGGGGAAGATGTAGTACTTGAGGTAGGTGTTGGGGATGGTGTCGGGGTCGAGGGCGTAGACGTCCTTGGCCTTGCCGAAGGTGTGGATCCAAGACTCGTCGATGTGCTGCTCCTGGCCCGGCTCATGGGTGATGCCGTCGAGGTAGCCGTTCTTGGCCATGTGCTTCTTGATCTCCGGCATGAGGTCGTTGCCGTCCTTGTCGTAGATCTTGGTGAACCAGCCGTAGTGGTTCAGGCCGTAGTAGCTGTACTGCAGCTCGCGACGGTCCTTGATGCCGCACATGACGGCCATCTTGTCCATGAGGTCGATGGGCATGTCGCAGATGTTGATGATCTTGGAGTTCGGGCGCAGCACGCGGCAGGCCTCGGCGACGATGGCCGCCGGGTTGGAGTAGTTGAGCATCCACGCGTCGGGGCTCCACTTCTCCATGTAGTCGAGGATCTCGATGACGCCGCCGATGGAGCGCATGCCGTAGGCGATGCCGCCGGGGCCGCAGGTCTCCTGGCCGAGCACGCCGTACTTCAGCGGGATCTTCTCATCCTTCTCGCGCATGGCGTACTTGCCGACGCGGATGTGGGCGAGCACGAAGTCGATGCCGGTGAAGGCGGTCTCGGGGTCGGTCGTGTAGTTGAACTCGATCTCCGGGGCGTTCTCGCGGAAGTAGATCTCGCAGGCCTTCGCCACGATCTCCTGGCGCTCGGCGTCGTTGTCGTAGAAGGTGATCTTGTTCACCGGGAAGCGGTCGTGCTCCTCGAGCAGCATGAGCGCGATGCCCGGGGTGAAGGTGGAGCCGCCTCCGGCGATGGTCACCGCATAGGACTTCTTGGACATAGCTGATCGTTCCTTTCCCGGTCGCAATGGGTTTCGGTGAGCCCTGCGCTGCGACCACGACGCGAGGCCTTTGTTCACATGGGGTCCCTCGGAAGCGGGGCGGCGGTCGATGTACGGCGACGAAGGGGTCGCCGCCCCGCCGAGGGGCTGGATGCGCTCGAGCGCTGCGGGCGACGTCGCGTCGCGCTACATCAGCTTCTCGAACTCGTCGCGAACCTTGGGCACCTTGAGCCCGATGATGATCTGGACCGACTTGCCCTTCTTCATGCAGCCGCTCGTGCCGACGGCCTTGAAGTCCTTGTCGTCGGCGACGAGGGTCTCGTCCTTGACGTTCAGGCGCAGGCGGGTGACGCAGTTGGTGACGTCGACGATGTTGTCGGGGCCGCCGACGAGCTCCATGCACGCGGCCGCGGTCACGGCGTAGGGGTTCTCCTCGGCGCCGGCCTCGATGGCCGCCGCGCCGCCGCCCTGCTTGGCCGCGCGGTACTCGGCCTTGCTGCGGAACTTGATCTCCTCCTCGTCGTCCTCGCGACCGGGGGTCTTGAAGTCGAACTTGAGGATGAGGAAGCGGAAGACGACGAACCAGATGCCGGTGAAGACGAGGCCCACGACCAGACCGGTGAGATAGGTCATCCAGTGGTTGGCCCACAGCGGGATGAGGTTCAGCGAGCTGATCTCGATGAGGCCGCCGGCGAAGACGCCCACGACACCCACTGCATTCATTGCCGTGGCGAGGCACGCGGCAAGCGCGCAGTGCACGACGAACAGCGCGGGCGCGATGAACAGGAACGTGAACTCGATGGGCTCGGTGACGCCGCAGAAGATGGCGGTGAGGGTGATCGGGATCAGCAGGCCCAGCAGCTCCTGGCGCTTCTCGGGCTTGGCGGTGGCGTAGAAGGCCAGCGCGATGCCGGGGCAGCCGAACATCTTGGACCAGGTGGAGCAGGTGAAGGCCGCGTAGGGGGCGAGCTCGGTGAGCGGGGCGGACGAGGCCGCGATCTCGGGGAGCTGCTTGGCGAAGGCGGCGTAGATACCGCCGTTCACCACGGCGTTGTCATAGTAGAACGGGCTGTACAGCAGGTGGTGCAGGCCGAACGGGATGAGCGCGCGCTCCAGGAAGGCGAAGATCCACACACCGGGCAGGCCGACCGTTGCCACGAACCCCTGGAAGGCGCGGATGCCGTCCTGAACGTGCGGCCACACCAGGCAGGCGACCAGCGCGGTGGGCAGCATCACGAAGAACGCGATCATGTAGACGAACGTGGAGCCGGAGAACACGCCGAGCCACTCGGGCAGCTCGGTCTCGAAGAACTTGTTGTGCAGCGCGATGACGATGCCGGAGATGGCGAGGGCGCCGATCATGCCCATGTCGAGCGTCTTGATGCTCGCGACCATGGCGAGACCCGAGGAACCGCCGGTCTCGGCGGAGAAGTCGACGCCGAAGGTCGGCCCCCACTGGGAGAGCATCGTGGAGACGAAATAGTTGAAGGTGAGGTAGGCCACGAGCACTTCCATGCAGCAGCGCGCGTTATGCTTGTTGGCCAGGCCGATGGGCAGCGAGACCGCGAACAGCAGCGGGAGCTGGTTGAACACCGTCCAACCACCCTGCAGGATCACGTTCCAAACGCCATACCACAACGTATCGGGAGCCGCCAATGGGCCGAAGATGACCTCGGTGGTGAACAGCGTGCCGAGGCCGATCACCACGCCAGCGAACGCGAAGAGAAGCACCGGCGTGAACATCGCTCCGCCGAACTTCTGGATCTTTTGCATCATGAGCGGGCTTCCTCCTTTCCTGTACGAGTCGTCCGGGCAGACGAACCCGGATGTCTTCCTCTGACGATAACCTGCATCTCCCCTGCTCAGACACGTAGCCGGCTATAACGCGCCAAACGTGTTCGTACAAGTTATGCCTGTATCATGCGTCGCTTGTTCGTACAAGTCAACAAACAAGCGGCACCCTCCGGTGAGCGGTCGATATTTCGCCGTAAGCGTCATACTTGTACGAACATGTTTGCACAGCAGGGCGAGCAGGTTGAGGACGCATTTCGCTCGGTTGACTTTACCTGCGCTTTGTCTGAAACTCGATATTGTTGTACGAACAGGATGGACACGTCATGCCAAAAGCGGTTTTTCAGGATATCTATCGGGACCTTAAAGCGCGCATCGAAAGCGGCGCCTACGCGTACCAGTCGTTTCTCCCCTCCGAAGCGGAGCTTACCGCTCGTTACGATTGCTCGCGCAGCTCGGTCAGGCGCGCCATCAGGATGCTCGCCGAGGGTGGGTACGTGCAGTCGCAGCAGGGCAAAGGCGTGCGCGTCATCCGCGATCCGCACATGGAGGAACCTCATGGCTACGACGGTCTCGAGACCTTCGCCGAGATCGCCGAACGCCGCGGCTTTACCCCTCACACCGAGTGCATCGTCTGCGAACAGGTCGAGGCGGACGAGGCCCTCAGCGCTGTGAGCGGTTTTCCCGCCGGAAGCCTGCTCACCCACATCCTGCGCGTCCGTTACGCCGACGATCGTGCCGTGGGAACCGACGAGAGCTACTACCTTGCCGAACGCGTCCCCGGCCTCACGCCGGAGGTCGTCAACCGCTCGGTCTACGCCTATCTTGAGGGCGAACTCGGCATGCGCATCGTCACGAGCAAGCGCACGATCACCGTCGAGGGCACCAACGACTCCGACGAGGCCAACCTCGATCTTGCCGGGTACAACGCGCTCGCCGTGGTGCGCGGCAACGCCTTCGATGCCGAGGGCATCATGGTCGAGTACACCGAAACGCGGCAGGTCCCGGGCTTCTTCTCGCTCTACGAGACCGCAATCCGACCCACACGCTGACGCCCCGCCTTCGAATCCGCGCTCCGCAGCATGCGGACAAAGCGAACATGTGCTACCCTATGAGATGGACGGCACCCGCGGCATCGGGTTTGGCCGACTCCGAAACCTTTATAGGGTGGAGAGTGGCCGCTTCCGCTTAGGCGGGGGCGGCTATCTTCTTCGACCTATTTCCAAGCCGAGAGCAATAGCCGTAAGTACGAGGACTAACAATGCGTATACATCGGTCGTGCTCATAGGCGTCATCCTTTCTTGCAAGGAATCGGCCCCGTCCACCTCATAGGGCGCGCATGCTCCCTACTTGACCGCCACGCCCGCGCTCGGGCAAATGTCTGCCAGCGGACACTCGCTGCACAGCGGCCGGCGCGCATCGCAGATCTCGCGGCCGAGCATGATCCACTGATGGTTCACATCGTTCCAGTACTCGCGCGGCAGAATCTT
>CASEEY010000069.1 GCA_949287055.1 uncultured Collinsella sp. | reverse complement strand
CGTCGCCCACTTCGATGGCGTCAACATCGCCGCGCAGGACCGCGTTGTACCAGATGCTCACGTTTTCGCCGAGCGTCACACGCCCGCGTACCACGGCGCCTTCGGCGACGCGGACCGTGGGGTGGATCGTCGGCGCGGGGGTCATATCTTGTTGCATGTGCGTACCTCCGATATGCATCGTAAGATGAGGCGACGGGATCCAATCGCCGAGGGCGTACTGCTCAGATTGAAACATATCCGTGCGAACGCGACGTTCTCGTGCGCCGCGGGCCGGGCGGCTGCGCGAGAATCCCATTCGGGCCAATGGAGCGTCGACCGGATGGAGCGCCGACTGGATGGCCATTGTCTCGCTTCAAGCCAGTATGCAGATTACGGAGTGAATGGGCGCGCTTTATGCAACCGTCGCGCTCGCTGGCCGTACGTTGTCCGTTCATTTCCGGATGGGTGGTCACGAGCGAACGATTACTGACCGGCACTCGAGCAGGCGTCCGTCCCAAAGGGTTCTCGGGCGCGCTTGGAGGACACCGGCGTCAGCCTCTTTTCCGTGAGGATGGTCTATAACTCGCTCTCAGATGTGCCTCGGGGCGCGTTTTGCAGTTTCGCTGTCAGACAGGGTGCCCGTTTGTCGCCGCCATGCCGTTGTGTATAGGCTTCCAGGCCGTCGAGATCGTCAGTAACCGTTCGCTCGTGACCATTTTTGCGAACACGGGCGTCCGCGTGGCCGCAAGGAGGCACGGTCGCGCGAGCGCTGCTGCAGGTATGCCCGCAAGAAAGCCCTGTTGCGCGAGCGCTGCTGCGCACATGGTCGCAGGACCGCTTCTTGCGGAGCGGGCCGCGAGCTGCGGAACCCGAGCGGATCGCCGTAAGAAGAAGCGCGGCTAGCCCCACAGCCCCATGCGCTTGAAGATCCACGCGGCGATCGCGCAGGCGATGGCGGCGAGCAGCGTCGGGAACATCCAGCTGTCTATGAGCGGTATGCCTTCGAAGGGCAGATGCACGTTCATGCCGTAGAAGCCAAAGACGATGTTGGGGATCGCCATGACGATCGTGATGACCGTCAGCACCTTCATGACGATGTTCAGGTTGTTGGAGATGACGCTCGCGTAGGCGTCCATGGTGCCCGACAGGATGTTGTTGTAGATGTTGCACATCTCCTGCGCCTGATGGACCTCGATCATCACGTCGTCCATGAGCTCCTGATCCTCCTCGTAGAGGGTGATCATGTGCCCGTGCATGATCTTGTTGAGCGTGATCTCGGCGCTTTTGAGTGAGGTCGAGAAGTAGACGAGCGATTTCTCGAGCGAGAGCATCTGCAACAGCTCCTCGTTGCGCATGGAGCCGTAAAGGCGCTGCTCGGTCTTGGTGGACAGGCGGTCGATGCGTCGCAGGCACACCAGGTAGCTCTGCGAGATGCGCAGGAGCATCTGCAGCAAGAAGCGCGTGCGCATGCGCGTGTTGACCTGCCGCACGCGCCCGTTGGCCATGTCCTGCACGATTGGGCTCTCCTGCAGGCTCACCGTGACGATGATGTTGCGGTTGCGCAGGAAGATGATGGAGATGGGCAGCGTGGTGTACTGCAGCATCGAGGGGTCCTGCATATCTTCGACGTCCTCGGCGCTCGGATAGTCCACGATCACCAGGGTTTGGTTGACGTCCTCGTCGTAGTCGATATGCGAGGTCTCCTCCTCGTCGAGGGCGGAGCGCACGAACTCGGGCGCGATGCCGACTTCCTGCTCGAGCCAGGTTGCCTCGTCGGGCGAGGGGTTGACGACGTTGATCCAGCACCCGGGCTGCGGCGTCTCGATTTTGTTGGTGGCGGTGCCGTCGTCCGTGGTCATGAAGCATTCGACCATGGTGCCCCCTTTCGCGTTCGAGGGTGTGAGCGGGATTGTCCGGCTTCGCCCACGATACCGTATACAGGCGGAAAACCGGCTTCGGATGGCCGATTGTCAGGAACTCCTTACCTGCCCTCCACAGCCTGCGGGCCGCTGCGCCACGCAGCGTCAGCCGTTCATGCTGCCGCAGCGATACGGACGGGCGAGGAGCTCGACGTGCACGGCGCCTGCGGTATGCAGCGCACGCACCACGGTGTCGGGCAGTGTCGCCGAGCCGTCCACGTGCCGCGTTGCGCCGTAACCGACAAGCGCATCGAGGTCATCCGCGGAGGCCTCCACCCGTATTGCGCCATCGACAAGGCGGCATCGAATCTGAGCGAGGCCGAGCTCATGCAGGGCGTCCTCGCAGGCGCGGACAAGCTCGAGCCTGCCTGCGGACAGCGGCTCGCCGGTGGGGATGCGCGTTGCCAGGCAGGCGCCGGCGGGCATGTTCCACACCGGGTGGCCCCAGGCGCGCAGCAGCTCGCGCTCCTCGGCCTTGGTCCAGCCCGTTTCCATGAGCGGCGAGCGCACGCCCAGTTCGCGCAGGGCGCGCATGCCGGGTCGATAATCGCCCGCGTCGTCGGCGTTGCTGCCTTCGACGACGGTATCGCACGCGAGGCTGCGCGCTTCCTCGATCAGCCGCGCGAAGGCGGCGCGCTTGCACCGGTAGCAGCGATCGGACGGATTCGCGGCGATGGCGGGGTCGTCCAGCGGGTCAAGGGCGACGACGGCGACCGGCAGGCCGTACCGGTGCGCCTCGCGCTCAAACGAGAGCCGCTCGGGCGTGCTCACAAACGGTGTCGCAATATGGATGAGCACGGTGCGGTCGGGGATTGCCCGGGCACAGACCGCGGCGAGAAACGAGCTGTCGACGCCGCCGGAAAACCCGACGGCCACGCGTCCCAGCGAGGCAAGAAGACTTTCGAGCTCCTTGAGCTTTTCGTCCATGCGCGGGACCTCCCTTCTGCATGCGTTGTCGCAGCCGCGGCGCCCGCTGCCGCGCCTACAGGAACGTACCCAGATTGAGGCCGGTGGCATCGGATGCCTGCATGGCCGTGCGCCCGACGGTGCTGGCGCGCGTGAGCATGAAGGGGCGGACGAGCTCCTGGTGGTTCTCGGAGGCATCCTCGGTGCCCGCGCGGCGCGCCTCGATCTGGTCGATCAGGCTCCGGACGCCGCGGCGCCCGAGCTCGTAGCCGGTGGGCGAGCAGGTCGTCAGCGGCACCGAACAGCTCCAGGCGAGCGGGTTGCCATCGCAGCCAGCGATGGCGATGTCGTCCGGCACGCGAAGCCCCGCGGCACGCACGCCCTCCAGGGCACCGCAGGCGAGCACGTCGGTGAGGCCGATGATGAAGTCGGGCCGCGCCGTGCCCTGCTGGGTCGCCAGGTGCCGGCCGATCATGAAGCCGTCGGGCGCCTGGGTGATCTCGCCGTGGTCGACGATATCGAGCGCCACGTCGGGATGAAGCTCCATATACGCACGGATGCCCTCGAGGCGGCGCGTCGTCTGGGGGGTCATGGTCCTGCCGATGACCGCGATGCGCGTGGCGCCGAGCGACACGGCGTGCTCGGCGATAAGAGAACCCTGGGCGGCGCAGTCGACCGAGACGTAGTGCCCCGCGCCGTCGCATACCGCGTCCAGCACGGCGAGGGGGACGCGCGACGCCGTGGGGGCGATGCGCGTGAGATCGGCCGATGAGGCCTGGACCAAAACGCCGGACATCTGGGTGCCGGCGAAGTAGCGCGTGTAGCTCGACTCGAGCGCCTCGTCCCCGTTGGCGGTTGCGATGAGCAGGCTATACCCCTGGCGTTGCGCCTCGGTGCTGGCTCCGCTTGCGATCTGCAGGCTCAGGCCGTGGTTGAGCTGGGGGAGCACCAGGCCGAAGGTCTTGCTGTGGCCGCCTGCGAGCAGGCGGGCGCTCTGGTTGGGTGCATAGCCCAGGCGGCGGATGGCGTCGTTGACGATGGCGAGGGTTTCGGGCCGGACGCGCTCGGGATGGTTGAGCGCGTTCGAGACGGTTCCGAGTGCGACGCCCGCCTCGCGGGCAACGTCGCCTATCGTCACCTTTGCCATTCGTCCTCCTGCCGTCGGTTCCAGGCGACGATTGTACCACCCCGTGCGCGCCCATTAGAGCGCTTCAATCGATTGAACGGAAACGCCCGTCGTGTGGGCATCATATGGTATCTCAAATCAAATACCAGTAGAGGGAAGGGAAAGAGGTCTACTCCAGTACAATGAGCACCCGACATGCGACTTGACGCCGGCTTACGGCGAGACGAGGGGATATATCTATGTGCGGCATCGTTGGCTATACCGGTGAGGATACGGCGAAAGACATTCTTCTGGCGGGCCTGAAGCGCCTTGAGTACCGTGGGTACGACTCCGCGGGCGTGGCGCTCGAGGGCACCGCTCCCGACGGGTCGACAACCCTTGACGTGACGTGCCGGGTCGGCAAGGTCATGGGCTTGGCGTCCGAGCTCGAAGGCCACGACGCGGCGAGCACGTGCGGCATCGGGCATACGCGCTGGGCCACGCACGGCAAGCCGTCAGTCGCCAACGCGCATCCCCACACCAGCTGCGACGGGCGCATCGCGGTGGTCCACAACGGCATCATCGAGAACTTCGCCGAGCTGCGCGACGAGCTCACCTCGCGCGGGCACGTGTTCACCAGCGAGACGGACACCGAGGTGCTCGCGCACCTTGTCGAGGAGGCCTACGCCCGTCACACCGACCTTATGGCTGCGGTACGCGAGGCCTGCACCCATGTGGTGGGCGCCTACGGCATGGCGGCGGTGTCCGCCGACGAGCCGGGCGTCATCGCCGTCGCGCGCAAGGACAGCCCCATCGTGGTGGGTCGCGGGGAGCGCGGCAGCTACGTGGCCTCCGACGTCATCGCCCTCATCGACGCCACGCGCGACGTGGTGGTGCTCGAGGACGGGCAGTTCGCCCGCCTGACGCCGACAGGAATCGAGTACACCGACGACGCGGGGGAGCCGATCGAGCCCGCCGTGACCCACATCGATTGGGATGTCGACACGGCGGAGAAGGGCGGCTACCCCGACTTCATGCTCAAGGAGATCTGCGAGCAGCCGCGCGTCGTGCGCGACACCCTCGTGGGCCGTCTGTCCGCGACCGGCGAGCTCGACATCGATGAGCTCGGGCTCACCTTCGAGGAGCTCGACCTCATCGACCGCGTCTACGTGATCGCATGCGGCACGAGCTATCACGCCGGCCTGGTCGCCAAGAACCTCATCGAGGCCTGGGCGCGCATCCCCTGCGAGGTCGAGGCGGCTAGCGAGTTCCGCTACCGCAACCCCATCATCACCCCGTCCACGCTCGTCGTAGCGGTGTCGCAGTCGGGCGAGACGGCCGACACGCTGGCGGCCATCCGCGACGCGCGCATCAAGGGGGCCAAGGTCTTCGGTATCACCAACGTCGTGGGCTCTCCTGTTGCGCGCGAGTCCGACGGCGTCATCTACACCAAGGCCAACAAGGAGATCGCCGTCGCCTCGACCAAGAGCTTTATCGGTCAGATCGTGAGCCTGACGCTGCTCGCCATGCTGCTCGGGCAGGTCAAGGGCAAGCTCACCACCGGCCAGGTCCGCATGCTCTTCCGCGAGCTGGGCGACACGGCGGCTCAGATCCAGTGGATCCTGGACTCGCAGCGCACGGCGGTCCACGAGGCGGCGCTCGCCTGCAAGGACGCCCAGTCGGCCCTGTTCGTGGGTCGCGGCATGGGCGCGGCGATCAGCTACGAGGGCGCGCTCAAGCTCAAGGAGGTCAGCTACCTACACGCCGAGGCCTACGCCGCCGGCGAGATGAAGCACGGCCCCATCGCCCTCATCGACCCGGGGTTCCCGGTCATCGCGGTGACCACCAAGAGCCCGACCTACGACAAGGTGGTGTCCAACCTGAAAGAGTGCGAGGCCCGCGGGGCAAAGATCATCGCGCTCGCCACGCAGGGGGACGAGGACATCAAGCAGATCGCCGACCACGTCATATATATACCGCCGGTGCGCGACGCCTTCTCGGCCATCACGGCGAGCGTGCCCCTGCAGCTGCTGGCGCGCGAGGTCGCCGTCATGCGCGGATGCGATGTCGATCAGCCGCGCAACCTGGCCAAGAGCGTGACGGTGGAGTAGCGCGGACGCCCGGCGGCGTCGGTCATCTAGGCAAAAACCAGGAGCTTCCTGGCATGTGCAAAAGGCGCGGGAGGATTGCAACCCCTCTCGCGCCTGCGTTTTGGAACGGGTCGGGACGCACCGGGCGCCCTGCTGCGCCCCAAGCGCGTCAGATCAAGGCGCGGACGCTGTCGCGCTCCACGAACGTCGTGCTCATGTGGGTGACGCAGGTGTAGCGCGTGGGATGCTCGACTTGCTCGATAAGCTTGCGCACGGCGATGCGGCCCAGGTCGGCGCGCGCCACGTGGACCGTGGTGAGCCCGGGGTGCACCACGCCGGCGAACTCGACGTCGTCGAAACCGACCATGGAGATGTCACCCGGGATGTCGTAGCCGCACTCGGTGAGCGCCTTCATGGCGCCGACCGCCAGCGCGTCGTTCTCGGCGAAAAACGCGGTGGGCATCTCGGGATCGGTCTTGAGCCAAGCGAGCATGTCGCGATAGGCGCTCTCCATCTTGTCGGTTCCCAACGGCACGCGGAACTTTGCCTGCGGCGTGGCGCCGACCTCGGCGAGCGCGCGCTCGTAGCCGCGCTCGCGCAGCGGGAAGTTGCGGATGCGCAGCTTGCCGGCGAGGTAACCGATCTGGCGATGGCCCTTTTGCACGAGGTAGCGCACGGCGCGGTAGGCCGAGCCCTCGTTGGAGAAGAGGATGGACTCGAAGAAATGGTTGTCGCTCTGGCCGTCGACGAGCACGAGCGGCACCGGCGCGTTGGCGAACAGGTCGTAGTCGCGCTGGGTCATCTCGGTGCCGAGCAGGATGATGCCGGCGGAGGGGTCGGACATGATAGCGCCGAGCTCGCGCTCGCGCGTCTCGCTGTCGGAGAGCTCGACGGTGGTGTACGAGACGGTGAGCCCGTGGACGCGCGCCTCCTCCTCGATGCCGTTGACCACGGCCAGGCGGAACGAGCCCTCGTCGAGCATGCGGCCGGAGTTGCGGCCCATGACAAACTGGACCTGGCGCAGCTTGCCGTTGCGGCGGTAGCCCAGATCGGCGGCGACCCGGCGGATGTGCACGGCGGTCTCGTCGCTTACGCCGCGCTTATTGTTCAGTGCGTTGGACACGGTCGCCGGGGAGTAACCCGTGAGGCGGCTGATTTCGCGAACGCTGACTTTTCCGGTAGGCATGATGCCCTCCCGTAACTAAACAGTTGCTAAACATGGACACTCTACTCCTATTTTCGCGAGGGTTGTCCAAAAGGAGCCAAACATCCCGCGAACGGTAGCCGAACAGATGCGAAACGGTTTGCGGGTGTATATCGGGAAAAGAATAGGTAAAAGACGCTGAACATCGATGCTGATAAATGGCACCAAATGACTAGGAAAAAACAATACCGTTCGCCAACGGATAGATACCGTTCGCAGGTTGTACACCAGTACAGGCGCCATATCGGCATATAAATGTTTTGTCGATGTTTGGCGAAGCGTTTAGTTAATGTTCAGTAGCTCAACGACCACTCGCCAAACGCTTTCCGGGGACGCAAAAGCGTCCGCAAGCACGAGGGCCTGTCGGCCTGAGGTTTTCCGGCGTGCGGGAGAGCGCGCCGGGATGTATGGAAGGGGTATTCCATGAAAGACGTTTCGAGGCGCAACTTTGTCAAGCTCAGCGCTGCTACGGCCGGTCTCGGCCTGACCGCCGGCGCGCTTGCCGGTTGCGGCGGCGAGTCTGGCTCCGGTTCCGGTGCCGCCAGCGGTTCGGGCGAGAAGATCAAGATCGGTGTCTCCATCTGGAGCTCCACCGACGCGCTCGGCTCCCTGTCCAAGAACATCCTGGACAAGGCCGCCGGCATCCTGGGCATCGAGCTCTCCTACGTCGACCAGGGCCACGTCTCCGAGCAGGTTACCGCCTCCATCGAGACCCTCTGCGCCGCCGGCTGCCAGGGCATCGTCGTCTGCAACTCCGCTGACTCCGAGATGCAGGCCGCTATCTCCACCTGCGACCAGAACCAGGTCTACCTCGCCCAGTTCTACCGCATCATCAGCCAGGAGAACAGCCCCGAGGTCTACGCCACCGCTGAGAACTCCCAGTACTACGTCGGCGCTGTCCACGAGGACGAGGTCGGCAACGGCGAGAAGCTCATCGAGCTGCTCACCATGGACAACCCCGATGCCTTCGAGGGCATCCAGAAGGGCGCCCGCAACATCTGCCTCGAGGCCTGGACCGTCGGCGACGCCACCTTCCAGCAGCGCTGGATCGGCTACCAGAACGGCGTCGAGAAGTGGAACAAGGAGCACGCTGACGACCCGGTGACCATGACCGAGCCGGTTTACGCCAACACCTCCTCCTCCGAGGGCGCCAAGGTTACCCAGCAGTTCGTGAACAACAACCCCGACATGGACGCCCTGATCGTCGCCGGCGGCGGCGGCGACCCGCTGGTCGGCTCCATCGGCCAGCTCGCCAACATGGGCCTCACCGGCACCATCCGCGTCGCCTCCACCGACTTCCTTGAGGACCTCAAGGAGCAGCTCGAGACCGGCGGTATGTACTGCGAGTCCGGCGGCCACTTCTGCGACCCGCTGTACGCGCTGCTGCTCGTCTACAACGCGATCCGCGGCAAGGAGGACTACGTCCCCGTCCAGGGCGAGTTCGGCAAGGACATCCAGTTCCCGTACGTCTTCGTGTCCTCCGTGGCCGAGTACGAGAACTACGAGAAGTACTTCGTCGACGACGACCCGTACAACGA
>CASEEY010000068.1 GCA_949287055.1 uncultured Collinsella sp. | reverse complement strand
AGCATCGCAAAGAACTGCCTACGCGACATACCGCGCTCGATCGCCGCGCGAACAACCATGTTCCTATCCATGGATGCTCTCCAATCTCCTCTTCGTGGAAAACCGTTCGCGCAGCGGATTATTCCAACAGCTTCGATGGAGTTTTCCGAGCTAGACATCGTACTCGAAATCCGCCGCGCGCAAAACCTCGGTCACTATAGCGAGCCCGCAGCGGGTGCGGGCGCATGGGACGCCATCCTTTGCACGGGCCTGACAGGTTTTGCGCAAGCGCTTACATCCTCTCAGCGTCTCTTGATAAACCCGGTACGATGCACTTACGAAACCGCCCTCGGTGCGCGGCGGAGCGGCATGAAAAAACGGCTCCCGCATCACTCGGATGCAGGAGCCGTTCCGCATGCTCGCTTATGTATCGGCGAGGACGGCCATCCTCGCCGCAACCAGCCTAGCGGTTATCGCTCACGATGCGCAGCAGACGGATGAACACGTTCACGATGTCCAAAAACAGGTTGCACGCCATGAAGACGGCATTGGGAACCGTGGGCGCCATCGTGGCGGCCGTGTGCATGTCGTAGCCGATGAAACCGCAGAACACGACCACGACCGCGATGTCCAGCCACGTCTGATCCACACCCATGAGCAGCATGATGAACTGCACGACGATGAGCGCGAGCAGGCTCACGCTCAAGACGCCCGCGATGCGCTGGAACACGTGCGGGAACGCAAGGCCGAGCGCACCGAACACGGCGGTGATGCCCGCCGTCGCGATGAAGGCGGTATTGACGGTCGGCAGGTCGTAGGCCATGACCGTCATGGAGAGCATGAGGCCGAAGGTGCAGATGAACAGCGCAAAGCCCGCTAGCGAGCGCGCGACGGACTGGTGCTTGACCGCGCTGCTCATGAGCAGGATGCCCGCGATGGTGCCGGCAAACGAGCCGATCAGGTACAGCAGGCTGTTGCGCGCCACCCACATCATGAAGGCGGGCGTGGAGACGATGTTGACGCCCAGGCTCATCACGCAGAAGCCGCCGAAGATGAGGCCGGCGATGATGAGGTTGTAGGCGCGCGGGCTGATGGGGCGGGCGGAGCGCTCCTCTGCCCTGATCGGAGAGATATCTCGCTGGATCTCGTTCATGGCGATCCTTTCACTCGAAGGTGCTCACATTGTACCCGTGTCCGACGATTCCGCAGTTAGAAAGCGGAAGAGATTTCCGCATCGGCAACACAGGCGCGCAAAGGGGAGCTTGGCCCCGTATGGCAAGCGGACCCCGCGCACGATCGCACGGGGTCCGCTTGATGCAAGCGATATCGGCTCTGTTGGAGCAGGTTACTCCTCGACGAGCTCAAACTGATCGGGGCCGACGCCGCAGACGGGGCAGACATAGTCCTCGGGCAGCTCAGGCGTGTCGACCTCGACCTCGTAGCCGCACACGACGCACACGAACTTATACTTCTTCTCGTCAGCCATGATGACATCCTTTCGTAGGCGATGAACGTATGGCTAGTATATCCAGCGCGTGCAAAATCTAACCGACGATTCCGCGAGCGCGGATTCTCCGCAATTAGGACACATTCTCATTAGTTACAAAGCGGTGCGCTTCCCCCAGCTACCCCTGATAGCTCGACGCCTTCGGCGGGGTCTTGCCCTTGAGCGTCGCGTGATAGTAGGCATAGGTGAGCGGCTCTTCCTCCGAAAGCCGCTGGGCATCGACCACGTCGCCGATAAACAGCAGGTGGGTACCCACGTCCACCGTCTCAACCACGCGGCACGCGAACAGCGCGCAGGCGTGCTCGGGCGAATACGGGCTGCCAACCGCCGAGGTCTCGCAGCCGTATTTCTCGAACTTGTCGAAGTTCGCACTCGTGCGGAACCCGAAGTTGCCGATATAGGGCATGTCCGCCGTCTTGTCGATCGCGGTCACCGTGAACGCGCCGGCGCGCTCGATCACGCCCGTCGTGACGTTGTCCTTGTGCACGGCGACCATGAGCCGCGGCGGGGTGGCGGTCACCTGCGTGGCGGTGTTGATGACGCAGCCCGCACGCCGGCCGTCCGCCTCGGCGGAAACGACGTACAGCCCGTAGCTCATCGAGAAAAAGGCGGTCATATCCATGGGATTCCCTTCCTCAAAATGAATACTGCTGCCCTTATACCCGCTTGTTGCCGGCGAAGCGAGGCGCACGGAATCGCAATCTCTACCGAGCTTCAGGGCGCGAGCTTGTCCCGATATGTCGAGAGCGCCTTGAGCGCATCGTCTTCGGAAAGGCCGGTCAGCTGCAGGTCGGCGACATAGGCCTCGAAGATCGACAGCGCCGTGTCCCCCTCCGCGCTCGCAGGGCCCGGATCCGCTCCCCACGCGAGCAGCTGATCGATGGCGTCTTCCGTCTGCGCAAGACAGGCCGCCTCGTCCCCGTCATAGGCGTCCCAATACCCCTCGAACGCGCCGGCGCACGCCCACATGAGGGGCGTCCAGCCGGTATCCTCGTCCTGGATGTTGATATCCGCACCGCGCTCGATTAGCGCCTGCACGGCCTCGAGCTCGGCGTTGCCCTCCTCGCATACCCACAGCAGCGGGTACTGGGAGCGATAGGCCTCGCCTGAGATATCGGTGCGATCGAGCGGTGCATTCACATCGATGGGGTGCCCGAGCTCATCGAGCTCGTCGAGCAGCGGCCCCACGCATCGCGCGGAGCGGTACTCGAAGGCGAGTGCAAGCAGGTTCTCGGGCGTGTCGCCCTGCGTATCGTCGAAGGCAAACGTGGTCGCCGTCAAACAGCGCACAAGCTCGTCGGGATTATCGTGTCGCACCGCCTCGCATGCGTCGTTGTAGTTGGCCGTGGTGTAGTCCACCGCAAACGGCACGATGACCTGCGTGAGCGAAAACGCGAGCACGGGAATGCTGATGGCGTACAGCACGATGGGGATGGCGATGAGCGCGCCGAGCTTCTTGCCCGCAGCGCGCCTGCGGGGCGTGCGCACGGCGAAGACGATCGTCAGGATGACCGCCACGAGAAACAGCCCGAGGGCGCCCAAGAACGCGATGAGAAACGCAGCGCCCATTGCGAGCAGCGCTCCCAGCAAAACGAGAACCGAGCATCCTCCCATAGGCCATCGCGCTCCTTGGTGCCTAGCGTCCGCGCTGCTTCAAGGCGCGGTCGATCTCGCGCTGGACGTCGCGCTTGGCCATGTCCTCGCGCTTGTCGTAGAGCTTCTTGCCGCGACCGAGGCCCAAGGTGAGCTTCACGCGGCCGTTGTCGTCGAAGTACAGCTCGAGCGGCACGAGCGCGTAGCCGCGGTTGCGCAGCTTGGCGTCAAGGTAGTTGATCTGCTTGCGATGGAGCAGCAGCTTGCGCCGGCGGTCCGGATCGCGGTTGAAGATCGAGCCATGGCTATAGGGGTGGATGTGCACGCCCACCAGCCAGCACTCGCCGCCACGGATGAGGGCGAAGGTGTCGGTGATCTGGCAGGCGCGCTCGCGCAGGCTGCGGACCTCGGTGCCGGCAAGCACGATGCCGCACTCAAAGGTCTCCTCGATGAAGTACTCGTGGTGCGCCGAGCGGTTCTTGGCGATGGTCTTGCGCTCCTTGCGGCTAGGCATGATCGGCCTCCCCCGCCTCGGGGTCCGCCTCGGCGCCGTCTGCGCGCTCCGCCGCGAGCTCGGCGTCGGACTCGCGGATGAGCTTGACGAGCGCGCGGCACGCCTCGTCGCCGATCAGGCCGCGAGCGCGGACCGTCAGCTGCGTCGCCTCGTTGCGATCCCCCGCCGCCGCGGCATCCGATGCGCACATGAGCAGGCAGATCGCGATCTCGGCAGAGGGGGTGGCATCCACGCCCTGCGCCGCGAGCTCGGCGATCGCCTCCTCGTCGGTTGCCTCGGCCGCCTCGGGGCGCTCAGACGCCAGGCGCCCGACAAGCGCCTCCACGCGCGCGTCGTGCGGCGCCAGGCGCTGCGCCGTGCGCGCGCAGCCCGATGCGGCGAGCGCGTTGTGCGCGTCGAGGAAGAACTCGCCCAGGTTCGCGTAGGCGCGTGCGGCGGAGCGCGCATCGCTTGCGCGCTCGATGACCGAATGGCTGAGCGCCGCCCACTCCTGCGTATCGTCCAGCGCACGGAAGAGCTCCGCGAGGTCCAGGCGATAGGCGCAGTTCATGGGATTCCAGCGCACGGCCTGAGAGAGCGCGTTGCGTGCGCTCACGTAGTCCTGCTGGCAGATGTAGGCGAAGGCGAGCGCCGAATAGAGGCGGTCGAAGGGCGCTTCGACCTGCACGAGCGTGCGCGGGTCGCGCTCGACGCGACGGTACGCCAGGCGCTCGAACGCGTCGGCGAAGCTGAAGTACTGCACCTCGTCGGTGGTCTTGCACTCCGCGTCGATATACTCCTCGGCCTGCTCGACGAGGCGCTCGAGCAGCGGCGTCGCCGACGCGAGGTCGCCTGCGGCCAGGTACGCCTCGGCCTGCTCGATATCCATCTCCGAAATAGGTAGATCCACGATTCCTCCTGTTGGGTTCGCTGAGCTATCAGTGTAGCGCACGGCTTGCGTGGATGAGCTTGAAATCGACATGGCCCCGCACGGGATTCGCCCCGATGACCTCGACGACGACCCGCGTTCCCAGCGCGAGGGTGCGGCCCGTGGTGGTGCCCGTCAACTGCAGCAGGTCCTCGTCGAGGTCCCACCACTCGTCGCCGCCCAGCTCGCCCATGCGCACCAGGCCCTCCGCGCCCGTATCGTCCAGACGCACGAAGGCGCCCATGGCGTCGATCCACGAGACGCAGCCCGCGAAGCGCTCTCCGATGCGCCGCTCGTAGTACTGGGCGACCTTCACCTTCTGGGACGCGTGGGCCGCGGCATCGGCCGTGCGCTCCGCGGCGCTTGACTGCCGACAGAGCTGCGGCAAGATGCGCACGAGCGCCTGGTCCCCAGATCCCACGAGCGCATCGGCGCGCTCGCGGGTACGCGGGCGCCCGAGCCGCTCCAACGCCAGCTGGTGCTTGAGCACACGGTGCACGAGCAGGTCGGGATAGCGCCTGATCGGACTCGTGAAGTGGCAGTACGCACCGGCGCCGAGCGCGTAGTGCCCTGCGTTGTGCGGGCGATACACCGCGCGCTGCATGGCGCGCAGCAGCAGCGCGTTGACCAAGGGCGCAAACCCCGTGTCGCGGCTCGCCACCACCGCCTGCTCGATTGCGGACGGGTCGCCCGCCCGGATACCCGCGGCCACCGCGCGATCGATCGCCCCGATGCCCGCAAGCGTCTTGGCGGCCGCCGAGAGCTCGTCGGGCGATGGCGCCTCGTGCACGCGGTACGCCGCATCCAGGCCGCGGTCGGCAAGCCAGCCGGCGACGCATTCGTTTGCCAGCAGCATGGCCTCCTCGACAAGCGAGGTCGCCCTCGTGCGCTCACGCGTCACGATGCGCTCGGGCAGACCCGTCTCGTCAAGCAAGGCGTGGACCTCGACCGTCTCGAAATCGATCGACCCGCGCCGCCGCCTGATTTCGCGCCTGGCCTGTGCCAGGGCGTCGGCGTCGCGCAAAAACGCCGGAAGGTCCACGCCGCATCGCATCGCCTGCTTGCACGCTGCACGGGCACGCTCGGCATCGTCCGCGCGCGCATCGTCGATGCCCTCCGCGAGCAGGATATCGACCGCATCGTAATCGGTGCGCACACGCGAGTGAATGACGCTCGGATAGGCCGTATAGCCGCGCACCCGCCCGCGGCGATCGAGCTCGATATCCACGGTGAATGCCAGGCGGTCCACACCGGGCTTAAGTGAGCACAGGTCGCACGAAAGCTCCTCGGGAAGCATCGGCAGCACGCGATCGGCCAGGTAGACCGACGTGGCGCGGCGGCGCGCCTCGAGGTCCACATGCGAGTCCCACGGCACATAGTGGGAGACGTCCGCGATGTGGACGCCGAGCTTCCAACCGCCTGCAGGCGTTCGCTCCACCGAGATGGCGTCGTCGAAGTCGCGCGCATCGACCGGGTCGATCGTGATCGCGAACCGCTCGCGGATGTCACGCCGCAGCGGATCGGCAAGGGCCGCATCGATATCCAGCGAGAAGGCGCGCGCCTCGTCGACCGCCGCCTGCGGATAGCCGTCCGCCAGGTCGTAGCGCGCCATGACGCACTGAATCCCCAGATCGGGGGCATCGGAGCTGCCGATGCGCCGCTCGATCGTCACGACACCGGACTCGTAGCGCGTAGGGTAGCCCACGATGCGCGCGCTCACGATGTCGCCCGGCTGCACCCCGCAGGCCGCCGCCGAACCGTCGCGGGGCAGCACGAAAAAGTCCTGCCGCACGCGCGTGTCGAGGGGGCGCACGACCCCGAGCGGGCCGGCGACATCATAGGTGCCCACGAGCACCTCGGTCACGCGTGAGACCGTGCTCTCGACCACGGCGCGCATCTGACCGCCCGGCCCGCGATGCAGGCTGAACGTCACGGTGTCGCCGTTCATCGCCTCGCGGACCCCGCGCTGCGTCAACCGAAACTCACCTTCCGACGACTCGACGTACGCACCCGAGTCGGTGATGCGCACGGTACCGGTCAGTCGCCCCGTATGCCGCGAGCGCGTCGGGCGGCGCGCGCCGCCCCTCCGCTTACGTCCCATATCGTCTCCCCTCTTCATATCTGTGTTCGTATACCCACTGCTGCCCGACGGCGCAATGGGCCGACAAAGGCAAAATCGCTGCCCCGGCTTTGCGCATCGTAGACAAGCTGGCCGCATCGACAAAAAAGCGCCGAGCCGCCCGCAGGCGACCCGGCGCATCAGGCCCTATCGGAGGTGCCGCTACACCTTGAGGTAACGGCCCATGGCGATGGCGGATCCAAACAGACCGATCACGATGCCCACGATCACGAGGGCAGCGTAGGTCACCAGATACATCTCGATCGGCAGGGCGAACGAGATGAACGAGACGGCATTCTGGATCGCCGGGATGCCGAAGTTGCGGATCAGCTCCAGCGCGCCGATGGCGAGCAGCGCGCCCAAGATGGACTGCATGACGCCCTCGGTGATAAACGGTCCGCGGATGAAGCTGTTGGAGGCACCGACCAGGCGCATGATGCCGATCTCGCGGCGGCGCGCCGTGATGGACAGGCGGATGGTGTTGTTGATGAAGATGAAGGCGATGAAGGTCAGTAGACCGACGAGCACGACCGCGGCGATGCGGATGTAGGTGGTCACCTGGAACAGGCGGCCGACCTCCTCCTGACCGTACAGCACGCTCGCGTTCACGTCGCCGTCAACGTCATCGACATCGGGGTCCTCGTCGTCGACGATCTCGCGGAAATCCGTATCCTCCTTGATGCGCTCAGCGGTGGACTGGACCTGCGAGGGATCGTTCATCTCGATGACGAAGGAGCGGGGCAGCGGGTTCTCGCCGTCGAGGGCAGCCAGCGTCGCCTCGGCGTTGTTCGAGATGTTGCCGGTGTAGTCGGCCAGCGCGTCTTCCTTGGTCTTGAAGTCGACGCTGCTGACGTTCTCCCAGCTCTCGAGCTTGTCGCGGAACGCCTCGATCTGCTCGTCCGTGGCGTCGTCAGAGATGAAGGCGTTGATGGTGACCTGCTGCTCCACCGTGCCGATCACGGAGTTCACCAGAGCGGAGCCCATGATGAACAGGCCGATGATGAACAGGGACAAAAAGATCGTGATGACGGCGCCGAGCGAGGTTCCCAGGTTGCGGAAGAAGTGACTGCCCGCCTCGCGCAGCGAATATCCAAAGTTACTAGGCGCCATAGCTGCCGTAACCTCCCCTCTCCTGGTCGCGAACGACATGACCGGCCTCGAGCGCGATGACGCGGCGGTGCATGGAGTCGACCATCTCGCGGTCGTGCGTGGCGACGACGACCGTCGTACCGGTGCGGTTGATGCGCTCGAGAAGCTTCATGATGCCCAGCGAGATCGCCGGGTCGAGGTTACCCGTGGGCTCGTCGCAGATGAGCAGCGGCGGACGGTTGACCATCGCGCGCGCCACGGCGACGCGCTGCTGCTCGCCGCCGGAGAGCTGATCGGGATAGGAGTCCATCTGGTCGGCGAGGCCGACGAGGCGCAGCACCTCGGGGACCTGGCTGCGGATGACCGCGCGAGGCTTGCCGATGCACTCGAGCGCGAAGGCGACGTTCTCGTAGGCGGTCTTGTTGGGAAGCAGTTTGAAGTCCTGGAACACCGTGCCGATCTGGCGACGCAGGAACGGCACCTTGCGGTTCTTGATGCGCATGAGGTCCTGACCGGCGACGAGCACGCGACCGGACGTCGGCTTGACGTCGCGGACCATGGTGGACAGCAGCGTGGTCTTGCCGGATCCGGAGTGGCCGACGAGGAACACGAACTCACCGGGGTAGATCTCGAGGTTCACGTCGTCGAGCGCGGGCTTGTTGGGCTGCGCGGCGTAGATCTTGGTGAGGTGCTCCATCAGGATGACGGGCTCGACACCCGCCTCGCGGGCCATCTTCTTGCGCGACTCGCCGACCGGCGCGAACACCGACGTGAAGTCGGGGCTCTGCAGCGCGGAGTCAACGTCGGCGATCTGACGCTGCTCGGTGGCGTCCGTCGAGGGCACCGCCGGGCCGGCCTGCGTCATGAACACCCCGGTCGGGGCGGGCGCGGGCGGCTGGTCGGGCGACGGGATGTTTGCCAGCGGCGTCGGCGCGGCAGCGGGCGCAGGAGAATCCATGGGATCGGGAACCTGCATCGCGTTCATCTGGTCGAGCGACGGATTGTATGCAAAGGGATCGGATGCGGTCTGCGCGTTCACGGGCGCAGGTGCCTGCGCGAACAGGTCTTCTCCACCGGTTGAAGCCAAGGGGTCGGATGCGTACTGCGCATCGGACGCCATCGCCTGCGGAGCGGCCTGCTCGTCACTGGGCTTACGGAAGTGGTTACCCACTATAAGCTCCTTCGTGTCGTGCGTTTGAACTACATAGACTCCGATATTCTATCAGTGAATGCCCCTATGCACAGAGTTTGCACGACCGGCATGCATGAACG
>CASEEY010000067.1 GCA_949287055.1 uncultured Collinsella sp. | reverse complement strand
CCGAAGAGGCCGGCTTCCTCATGAACGTCGGCACGGAGCTCGAGTTCTACTATTTCCCCGACGAGCACACGCCCGAGCCACTCGACCGCGTCGGCTACTTTGACCTGCTTCCCGCCGATTCGGCGCGTGACGTGCGCCGCAGCACCGTGCTCACGCTCGAGAAGATGAGCGTGCCGGTGGAGTACACGTTCCATTCGTCCGGCCCCTCGCAGCACGGCATCTCGCTGCGCCATGCCGAGGCGCTCACGATGTCCGACGCCATCATGACGGCCAAGCACATCATCCGCCTCGAAGCCTACGACGCCGGCATCCACGCGTCGTTCATGCCCAAGCCCATCGCGGGCGAGGCGTCCTCGGCGATGTTTCTGCACCAGTCGCTGTTCGACTACGACGGCAACAACGTGTTCTACGGCGAAGACGACCCGGTGTATCACCTGTCGCCGATCGCCAAGAGCTACATGGCTGGCATCCTCATGCACGCCGGCGAGATCTCTGCCATCACCAATCCCACGGTGAACTCGTATAAGCGCCTTGCCACGGACAAGAAAAGCTCGCCGACGCCCACGCACGCCACGTGGGGCCTGCGCAACCGCGCCGCGATGATCCGCATCCCCATCTACAAGCCGGGCAAGCAGCTCTCGACCCGCATCGAGCTGCGCAGCCCCGATCCGATGGCCAACCCTTATCTGGCCTGCGCGGTGACGCTCGCCGCGGGCCTTGATGGCATCAAGCGCGGGCTGCGCCTGCCGGCCGAGACCGAGCTTACCGATGCCGGTCTGTCCGACGTCGAGCTGCGTGAGCTCGGGTGTGCCCCGCTGCCGCGCAACCTCGAGGAAGCGCTCGACATCTTTGAGAACTCCCTGCTCATGAAGGATACGCTGGGCGAGCACATCCACAGCTTCTTCCTCAAGAAGAAGCGCAAGGAGTGGGAGAAGTACACCTCCAACATTACCGAATGGGAGATCAGCCAGTATCTGGCAAGCTCGTAGGGACCCGCGCGTCGCCGTCGCGCGACGCCGACGTGCGACACCGACGTGCGACCACGTCCGTCCAAGTTGATCCTGCCAAGCTCTATGACCCCTTCGACCTGCTATGATGTCACCTGAGAGGGTGGTGATATGTCCGAAAAGAACGTATTGTACATGGCGCGGACGACGCGCTACTACGATTTCGCGAACACGCTCTCCTCGACCATGGGTGTCGAGGTCAACGCCGCCACCCCCGATTCGCCGACCGCCTCGCGCGACTTTGACCTGCTGATCCTCGATGCGGACGGCATCCGCAACGACCGTATCGAGCAGATCGCCAAATGGCTCGACGAGCGCGGCAACATCCCCATGCTCGTCATGGTGGATGACGACGGCCTGTCCGGCCTGCACCTGCCCGCCCGCTCGCGCTGCGACTTCATCTGCTCCGGAGCAAGCGAGGCCGAGCTCGAGGTGCGCGCGCGGCGCCTCATGGGCGAGGAGGACGCGCTATCTGTCGACGACGTGTTGCGCGTGGACAACATGACGATCAACCTGGCCACCTACCAGGTGTACCTGGATGATCAGCCGGTCGACCTCACCCTCATGGAATACTCGCTGCTCTCGTTTTTGGCCATGCATCCCAACCGGGCGTACAGCCGCGAGGTGCTGCTGCACCGCGTCTGGGGATTCGAGTATTGCGGCGGCACCCGCACCGTCGACGTGCACATCCGTCGCATCCGCTCTAAGGTGGGCCCGCAGATCGCCGCCCACATCACCACCGTGCGCGGCGTGGGCTACCTGTTCAAGGGCTAGAGACGCTATCGATGCTGAGGTCGGATTGCAGGCGCGTCCGACCTCAGTTGCATTTTGAGCCGGGCGATCCGCTGTGCCGAATCTTGCTTTTCACTTAACATGAACCTGTGGACGCGCCGTGCGTCTCCTGTTGGGGTACAACCGTTTCAGGTTTTCTGTAGCCAATTTGCTGTTCTGGAAAGGACGTGCCGATATGAGCGATACCACGCCTCAGCGCCCTGAGGGTCAATACGATGCGACGGCTGCGCAGCCGCGCGTTCAGGTTGAGCCCACGCCGACGATGCCCGAGCAGGCGCCCGGCGCCGCGACGGGCTCCCCGTACGCCGCCTCCGGCGCCCATGCCGCTCCCGCTGTGGAGACCATGAGCCGCACGGTGGTCAAGACCAAGACCAAGAAACTTCCCGTCTTCCTGAGCGCGCTGGGCGGTCTCGCCGTGGGCGCGGTGCTGGTGATCGCGCTGGTGATGACCGGTGCGCTCGACATCGACCGCGGCGGCAGCGTGACCGCCGTCACCCCGTCCTCGGGCGCGCAGACCATCGAGATCGATGCCGAGGACACCACGCTGGCCGAAGCGGTTTCGGCCAAGGCGTTGCCTTCGGTCGTCTCCATCACCACCGAGATCCAGAACACGTCCGGCATGATGGGCGCCTCGCAGGAGAGCTCCGGCAGCATCGGCTCGGGCGTGATCCTGGACAAGGACGGCAACATCCTCACCAATTACCACGTGGTCGAGGGTGCGACGGGTATCGTCGTCACGCTTGACGACGGCTCGAGCTACGAGGCCGAGCTCGTCGGTTCCGACGAGTCGAGCGACCTGGCGGTCATTCGCCTGAAGGATGCCGATCCTGCCGTGCTGACGCCCATCGAGATCGGTGACTCAGACGAGTTGGCGGTCGGCGAGTGGGTCATGGCGATCGGCAGCCCGTTTGGCAACGAGCAATCCGTCTCGACCGGCATCGTGAGCGCCCTGTACCGCTCGACGGCCATGGCCTCGACGAACGGCACGACCATCTACGCCAACATGATTCAGACCGATGCCGCCATCAACCCGGGCAACTCCGGCGGCGCGCTCGTCAACGATAACGGCGAGCTCGTGGGCATCAACTCTATCATCGAGAGCTATTCGGGTTCGAGCTCGGGCGTGGGCTTCGCCATTCCCGTCAACTACGCCATCGATATCGCCAACCAGATCATCGATGGGAAGACGCCCGTCCATCCGTATCTGGGTATCACCCTGACCACGGTCAACGCCCTGAACGCGCGTCAGAACGGGCTTCCGGTTGAGTACGGCGCCTACGTCAACGAGGTCACCGAGGGCGGTCCGGCGGCCGAGGCCGGCATCCAGGCGGGCGATATCATCACGGCGCTCAACGGCGAGGAGGTCACCTCCGCTGACGGCTTGATCATCGCGCTGCGCGAGCATGAGGTCGGCGAGGACGTGACGCTCACAGTCGTGCGTGGCGACGAGCAGCTTGACGTGAAGGTCACGCTTGGGTCCGACGAGGCCCTGCAGGAGCCCCAGGACAGCTCGACCGACCAGCCCGGTAACGAGCTGACCGATGAGCAGCTGCGCGAGCTGCTCGAGGAGCTGCTCGGCCAGGGCGGCGGCTACGGCAACGGTGGCTACGGCAACGGCGGCTGGTAGGGGCTGTGCGGCCGGCGTGCGCCCGGCAGCCGACGAAAGCGAATCCGCATGAGGGGCGGGGCGGTCGACAGGCCGCTCCGCCCTTTATCATGTGCGCACGGGCGGGGGAGCTGGCGAAGCGGTGAGCCTCCTTTCCAGGGCGGGGCGGGGTCTTGCCGGCGTGGTACCCTATACAGCGGATGATCGAGGCGAAAGGAACTTCCATGGAGCAGCAGAGCCTGTTTGGGGACGGTACGCTGGAGACGCTGCAGGTCGACGGGGGCGCATCTGACACTACGGCGACCGATGCCCGCGCGCAGGCGGCCGAGCGCGCCGCCGAGCTCCGCCATCTGCTCGACTACCACGCCTATCGCTACTACGCGCTCGATGCGCCCGAGATCACCGACGCCGCCTTCGATAAGCTGCTGGTCGAGCTTCAGCAGATCGAGGCGGCCTATCCGGACCTGGTGACGCCCGATTCCTACACGCAGCGCGTGGGCGGCTACGTATCCGAGCAGTTCGCCCCGGTGACGCACATGGCGCGCATGTACTCCATGGACGACGCGATGAACCTCGAGGAGCTCGACGAGTGGCTGCAGCGCACCGAGGACGCCCTCGGTGCGGGTAACGCCACCTACACCTGCGAGCTCAAGATCGATGGCCTGGGCGTGGCGCTCACCTACGAGAACGGCGCGTTCGTGCGCGCGGCGACGCGCGGCGACGGCACGACGGGTGAGGACGTCTCCCTTAACGTGCGCACCATCCGCGACGTGCCCATGCATCTGTCCGAGACGGCTCTTGCGCACATGGGCGCCGACCGGCAGACGCCCATCGAGGTGCGCGGCGAGGTCTACATGCCTAAAGGCAGCTTCGTGCGCCTGAACGAGGAGGCCGATGCCGAGGGCCGTGCTCCCTTCGCCAATCCCCGCAACGCCGCCGCCGGCAGCTTGCGTCAAAAGGACCCCAAGGTCACGGCGCGCCGCGACCTGGCGACCTTCCTGTACGCGGTGGCCGACACCGCGCCGTTGCATGTCGACTCCCAACACGATTTCCTCGCCTGGCTGCGCGACGCGGGCTTCTCGGTAAATCCCAACGTGGCGCGCTGCTCCTCGCCCGCCGAGGTCCATGCGTTTTGCGCTGACGCCCTCGCGCATCGCGGTGACCTTGACTACGACATCGACGGCGTGGTCGTGAAGGTGGATAGCTTCGACCAGCAGGATGAGCTGGGCTTTACGGCCCGCGCCCCGCGCTGGGCCATCGCGTTCAAGTTCCCCCCTGAGGAGAAGCGCACGGTGCTGCGCGAGATCCGTATCCAGGTGGGGCGCACCGGCGTGCTTACCCCGGTGGCCGAGTTCGACCCGGTGACGGTGGCGGGTTCCACCATCGCGCGCGCAACCCTGCACAATGAGGACGAGGTGCACCGCAAGGACGTGCGCGAAGGCGATACGATCGTCGTGCACAAGGCGGGCGACGTGATCCCCGAGGTCGTGGGTCCGGTGCTCTCCGAGCGCCCCGAAGGCGCTGTCGAGTGGCACATGCCCGCGACCTGCCCGGCGTGCGGGGCGCCCGTGGTGCACGAGGACGGCGAGGTTGCGTACCGCTGCGTGTCGATCGACTGCCCCGCCCAGCTCAAGGAGCGCCTGCTGCACTGGGTGAGCCGTGGCTGCATGGACGTGGATGGCGTGGGCGAGGAGCTCGTGGACAAGATGATCGACGCGGGCCTGCTGCACGACGTCGCCGACTTCTACAGCCTGACCGCCGAGACGGTGGCGGCCCTCGACACCGGTCGCACCTACCTTAAGGACGATAAGCGCCGCAGCGTGCGCGCCGGCGATCCGATTCCGGTGGGTATGACGATTGCGACGAAGGTTGTGGACGAGCTGACGCGGTCCAAGTCCCAACCGCTCGGGCGCGTGCTGTTTGCGCTCGGCATCCGACACGTGGGCAAATCGGTGGGCGAGCTCATCGCGCAGCACTTCCTTACCATTGACAAGCTCGTGCTGGCGAGCGAGGAGGATATCGCTGCGATCGACGGCATCGGTCCCAAGATCGCGCAGAGCGTCAAGCAGTTTTTGGCGGTGCCCGAGAACCTGGCGGTGCTCGATCGCCTGCGCGCCGCCGGTCTGACGCTTGAGGAAGACCTGTCGGGGGCCGCCGGTCGTGCGGCTGCCGAGACAGGCGTGGCGGCGGACCTTGTCGAGGCACAGCCGCTTGCGGGCCTCACGTTTGTGCTCACCGGCACGCTCGTCAACCGCACGCGCGACGAGGCGGGCGCTGCCCTGAAGGCGCTCGGCGCCAAGGTGACGGGGTCGGTGTCCAAGAAGACGAGCTACGTGGTCGCTGGTCCCAAGGCGGGCTCCAAGCTTACCAAGGCCGAGGCCCTCGGCGTGCCTGTGCTTGACGAGGACGACCTCGAGCGCATCCTCGCTACCGGCACCGTGGAGGAATAGCGCCGTCGCGCCGCAGGATGTGAAATCACCCCAGGGATGTTCTTACACCGGCGAGAGAAAATCCCTCGCCGGTGCAAGAACATCCCTGGGGTGATTTCACGCTGGGGCGAGTTCGCATCCCGGGGCATCATCGCATTCCATTACGTTTACCTTACGCAATCCTGCTCGTGCGCTTACAGATGGGGCGAACATTTCTCGATAGCCTGTTGGTCTGCATCTTTTTTTCTGCGACCCCGAAACTGCCGGATGTCCGTGCGCATCCTGTTGGCAGAGAGGAAGGCCATGGGATCGAGCGAAGACATCGGTGCGCGGGTATGCGCCGTCAAGGGAGATGCGCGTAAAGCTGACGAGCTCGTACGCGATTACCTGCCGTTCATAACGTCGGAGACCGCCAAGTTCATGGCGCGGCGCCCTGTTGTGGGCGTCGATGACGAGTTGGGCATCGCCATGTTCGCATTTCACGAGGCAACGCAGATATACGACCGCCAACGCGGTGCGTTTCTGCCTCTCGCTGCGCGCATGATTCGCAATCGGCTGATCGACTACCGGCGTCGCGAGGCGCGTCACACGCGCGTGGTCTCTTTGGATGCCCCGCGATTCGAAGGGGATGACGAGGAGGGCAAGACCCTGCTCGAGCACGTGGACTCCGGACATGACGAGATCGGCGATCGCCACATGCGCGAAGCGACCCGTACCGAGATCGAGGAGTTCACCCAGCTGCTCGCATCGTTTGACGTGAAGCTTACCGATGTCGCCGACAACTGTCCCAAGCAGGAGCGAACGCTCTCTGCGTGCCGGCGTGCTCTGGCGTACGCGCGCGAGCATCACGAGATCCTCGACCGGCTCGAGCAGACCGGGAAACTCCCGCTTGCCGATCTGGCCGAGGGCAGCGGCGTGGAGCGCAAGACGCTTGAGCGCCATCGCAGGTATCTGGTTGCGTTGCTGCTGGCGTACACGAACGGATTCGAGATTATCCGCGGCCACCTCTGCAGGCTTGATGCACGTCAGGGGGACGATGCGCGATGAGGTATTTGGTGATGGAATGCGCGACGAGCTATGCCGTCGTGCTCGATCAGGAGGGGCGCTTCTACACGGTGCCCAACCTGGGATATGCCGTAGGCGATGTTCTTGAGGATGTGGTCCTGTTCGACACGGCGGCCGATGTGCGCGACGAGTCAACCGCGCCTGCCCGTCGTCGAAATTTCCAGGTCGTTCGTTGGATGGCGGCGGCCGCATGCTTTGTGGCGCTGGCGATAGGCGGCTTTGCGTTTTGGCAGACGCCCATCGGCGTTGTTCGCATGCAGATCAACCCCGAGGTGAGCATGGATGTCAACCGCTTCGACCGGGTGGTGGGCATCGAAGGCGAGAACGCGGACGGCGTCGAGCTCATCGAGGGATATCGGGCGTACGGCAAGGATATCGAGACCGTGACGAGCGAGCTTGCGGACCGCTCGCGCGAGCAGCGGTATCTGAACCCCGGGGATACGATCGTGATCGAGGTCGATTCCGACGATGACGCTTGGACCGCTGAGGTCGAGGAGCGAATCGTCGTGGAGCTCGATAAATATATGGATGGCGACGCGATCGTCATCACGGCGGAGGATGCCGCTCGCGCTGCGGCGCAGAAGCGGGCGCAGGAAGAGCGGGAGCGCCTTGAACGGGAGCGCGCCGAGCAGGAGCGCCTTGAGCAGGAGCGCGCAGCCCAGGCGCAGCGGGATGCGGCTGCCGAGGAGAGCGCACACGACGGCGGCCAGTCCGTCTCGACGCCGGCGCCTTCAGTTGAGCCCGCACCTGCTCCGACGCCGGCCCCTGCAGCTCCGACGCCCGCGCCCTCTTCGGACGACGATGACGACGACGATGATGACGATGACGACGGCGACGATGATGACGATGACGACGACGATGACGACGACTGAGCGCTTGGGTGTTCGGGCGGGGTGCGCTCGTTCGTGAGGCCAATCGTAATTTCGCTCGATGACCAGCGGGAACGACTCTTCGGTCGCGTCTTTTCCAACATTCTTAAAAAAGTTTTTGCTCCGACCCCGTTTTTCTGACATACGCGCCCGCACCCTAACACTGCAAGGTAAATCGGTTCGAAGATGACCGCATATACAAAAGGAGGCACACGATGAAGCGCATGAACGGAAAGGCTCTGGTTGCAGGTTTGGGTCTCAGCATGGCATTCGCCGCGGCTCTGAGCGGATGCGGTGGCACCACCCAGCCGACCGCTGCGGTGAGTGCTCCGGGCGAGGCGGCGGCCGAGGTTGCGGGCTATGTTCTGATGAGCGTGAACCCCGAGATCGAGCTCGCCTACGACGGCAAGGGCAACGTCGTTGAGCTCGAGGGCGCCAACGAGGACGGCAAGAGCGTCCTTGCCGACTACGATGACTATCGCGGGCGCCCGGCCGACGAAGTCATGGGTGAGCTCGTTCGCGAGATCGATGCCGACGGGTACTTTGCCGGCGGAGTCGGTGGGCGCGAGAAGAACATCGTCCTGAAGGTCGCCGAGGGCTCAACCTATCCGAGCGATGACTTCATGGAGCGCATTGCCGAGAGCGTCAAGGTTTCGGCAGGGGAGTGCGGTCTTGGCTCGGGCGCCTATGCGGTTGGCACTGACAGGCTCGACGGCGACGGCCTGATCGGTATCGAGGCGGCCAAGGAAATCGTGCTCGGACAGCTCGGCATCGACCCGGCGACTGCGAAATTCAACGATCATGAGTATGAGCTCGATGATGGCGTGTACGAGCTCGAGTTCGTGGCGGACGGCATCGAGTACGACTACGAGGTCGACGCGCGCACCGGCAAGGTGCTCGAGGCTGACTTCGAGCGCAACGACGACTGGGACGATCGCGATATGTGGGATGACGACGACCGCGACGACGATGGCTGGGACGACGACGATGACGACGACCGCGCTCCCGTAGCGGCTCCGACCGTGCCGGCAGGAGATGACGACTGGGATGACGATCGTGACGACGACTGGGACGATCGTGACGACAACGACGACTGGGACGACGACAACGATGACGACTGGGACGACGACAACGACGATGACGATGATTGGGACGACGACCGCGATGACGACGATGACGACGACCGCGACGACGACTAATCCGCTATAGCCATGGTGCAAGGGGCCGCTTCAGCGGCCCCTTGGATGTGAAAACACCCTAGGGATT
>CASEEY010000066.1 GCA_949287055.1 uncultured Collinsella sp. | reverse complement strand
CAATGTTAAAAAACCCCAGGGGTATTTTTACATTGAGCGGTATGGGCGCCGACGCGCTATAATCGCGTCAACAATCGCATATCACGGGGAGCTTGCAGGACACCACGGCAGGCTGAGAGGGGGCGCGTCCCGCCCCGACCCGACGAACCTGATATGGGTAATGCCAACGAAGGGAGCATGCGTATGGATGCGCACACCACCACTGCAACAACCGAATCGGTAGGCGGCAAGAAGCTGGTAACGCAGCTCGACTTTGCACGCGCCGGCATCGTCACCGATGCCATGCGCGCCGTCGCCGAGCGCGAGGGCCGCGACCCCGAGTTCATCCGCGCCGGCGTGGCGGCCGGTCGCATCGCCATCCCGGCGAACATCCGCCATCTCGAGATGGGCCTTGAGCCGCGCGGAGTCGGAGCCGGCCTGTCCACCAAGGTCAACGTGAACCTGGGTATCTCGGGCGACGTGGCGAACGCCGAGGTGGAATGGGAGAAGGTCCACACCGCCGAGCAGTTCGGCGCCGATGCCATCATGGACCTCTCCAACTCCGGCAAGACGCGCTTCTTCCGCCAAGAGCTCGTGCAGAAGACCCCGCTCATGGTGGGCACCGTGCCCATGTACGACGCCATCGGCTACATGGAAAAACCGCTCGTCGAGCTCACCGTGGACGACCTGCTCGAGGTCACGCGCGCGCACGCCGAGGACGGCGTGGACTTCCTCACCATCCACTGCGGCATCAACAAGTCGGTCATCAAGACCTTCAAGGAGACCGGCCGCCTCATGAACATCGTGAGCCGCGGCGGCTCGCTGCTCTTTGGCTGGATGGAGGTCACCGGCAACGAGAACCCGTTCTACGAGTACTACGACGAGATCTTGAAGATCTGCCACGAATACGACGTGACCATCTCGCTGGGCGACTCCTGCCGTCCGGGCTGCCTCTATGACGCCAACGACGCCACCGAGACCGCCGAGATGATTGAGCTCGGCAAGCTCACCCGTCGCGCGTGGAACGCCGGCGTGCAGGTGATGATCGAGGGCCCCGGCCACATGGCCATCAACGAGATCGCCGCCAACGTCGAGCTGCAGAAGCGCCTGTGCCATGGCGCACCCTACTACGTGCTGGGCCCGCTCGTCACCGACATCGGCGTGGGCTACGACCACATCACCGCGGCTATCGGCGGCGCCATCAGCGCGAGCGCGGGCGCGGACTTCCTGTGCTACGTGACGCCCGCCGAGCACCTGTGCCTGCCGGACGCCAAGGACGTGCTGGACGGTCTCATCGCCACGAAGATCGCCGCGCACGCCGCAGACATCGCCAAGGGCGTACCCGGTGCGCGCGACGTGGACGATCGCATGGGCGACGCCCGCCGTCGTCTCGCATGGGACGAGATGTGGCAATACGCGCTCGACCCCGTGACGTCCAAGGCGCGCTACGAGGCCTCCCCCGCCAGCACCGAGGGCACCTGCACCATGTGCGGCAAGATGTGCGCGGTGCGCACGGTCAACAAGGTGTTCGAGGGCACGACGATCGACCTCGACGCGAAGTAGGGGCTTTGGGCGGGGCGCCGGTATATCGCCCCGTGCTCAGACAGTCCTCGGCCTTCGGCCTGCGGAACTGCGCCGTGGCGATATACCGGCGCACCGCACCCCGTCCCCGTACCGCGCGAGATCGGTCGGCGTGCGCACAGCTTGCTGACACGTGCTGGGCGGTATGGGGTGGTTGAGGCTTATTCGTTTGCTGGATTGGTTACGTTGTTGCGGGCGTTTGGCCCGTTGTTGAAACGATTGCGGGCTGTCGGTCCGCTGTTGGAAGGATTTCTAAAATGGATATGAACATGCTTGGAACTGCTTTGGATAACGTTCGTGCCGGCGTGCCGCTGGTGCATTGCATCACCAACTACGTGACGGTCAACGACTGCGCCAACGCGCTGCTCGCGTGCGGCGGCTCCCCCATCATGAGCGACGAGCCCGCCGACGTGGAGGACATCACGTCCATCTGCGGCGGCCTCGTGCTCAACATCGGCACGCTCAACCAGCGCTCCATCGAGGGCATGCGCGTGGCGGGCAGGCGCGCCGCCGAGCTCGGCCACACGATCGTGCTCGACCCGGTGGGCGCCGGCGCGAGCGCGCTGCGCACCGCCACCGCCTCCGAGCTCATCGACACCCTGCCCATCACCGTCGTGCGCGGCAACATGAGCGAGATCAAGGCCATCGCGGGCGCCGCCTCGTCGACCCGCGGCGTGGACGTGAACCCCGACGACGCCGTCACCGAGGACAACCTCGCCGCAAGCGCCGCGTTCGCGCGCGAGCTCGCCGCGAAGCTCAACGCGGTCGTGGCCATCACCGGCGCTATCGACATCGTGGCCTCGGCCGACCGCGCGGTCGCCATCCGCAACGGCGTTGCCACCATGGGCAAGATCACCGGCACCGGCTGCATGCTCTCCTGCGTAGTCGCCGCCTACGCCGTCGCCAACCCCGACGACGTCTTCGATGCCACCGTCGCCGCCATCGCCGGCCACGGCCTTGCCGGCGAGATCGCCGCAGCGCGAATGACGCCCGCCGACGGCAACGGCAGCCTGCGTACCTACCTGCTCGACGCCATCTGCAACATGGACGCCGCGACGCTTGTCGCCGGTGCACGCGTGGAGGAGCTGTAATGCCCGCCGTTGCCCGCGGCGCTTGGACGCCCGCGGACATCCGCGCCGGCATGTACCTGTACGCCGTGACGGATTCCGCATGGCTGCATGGCCGCACGCTCGCCGAATGCGTTAAGCAGGCGATCGACGGCGGCGCCACCTTCGTGCAGCTGCGCGAGAAGCATATGACGACCGACGAGCTCGTGGCCGAAGCGGCGACCATCCTGCCGATCTGCCGTGCGGCGCACGTACCGTTTTTGATCGACGACGACGTCGAGGCGGCACGGCGCTCCGGCGCCGACGGCGTGCACGTGGGCCAGTCCGACACCGTCTGCGCCGAGGCGCGTCGTGTGCTGGGGCCCGATGCCATCATCGGCGTGTCCGCCCAGACCGTGGAGCAGGCGCGCGCCGCCGAGGCCGCAGGCGCGGACTACTTGGGCGTAGGCGCGCTCATCCCCACCCCCACCAAGCCCGATGCGGTCGATGTCACGCGCGACGAGCTCTCCGCGATCTGCGCGGCGGTGGATATCCCCGTGGTGGGCATCGGCGGCCTGCACGCCGACACGCTCGACGTGCTCGACGGCACCGGCGTTGCAGGTGCAGCGGTGGTGTCGGCGATCTTTGCTGCCGACGACATCGAAGCCGCCACGCGCGAGCTGGCAGGCAGGCTGACAAGTTTGTACCTGGCACCATCTTGTCGCTTTGCCGTGGCCGCCGTGCTCTCGATCGCCGGGTCCGACTCGAGCGGCGGCGCCGGCATCCAGGCCGACATCAAGACCATCGCCGCCAACGGGCTGTTCGCCGAGACCGCCATCACCGCCCTCACGGCCCAGAACACCTGCGGCGTGCGCGACGTGCGCGAGGCGACGCCGGATTTCGTCGCGGCGCAGATCGACGCCGTGTTCGAGGACATTCCGCCTGCGGCGGTGAAAATCGGCATGGTATCGTCGTCCGCCATCATCGAGGCGATCGCCGAGCGGCTGGTGAGGTGGAACGCCGCGAGCATCGTGGTCGACCCGGTCATGGTCGCCACGTCAGGTGCACGCCTGATCAGCGACGACGCGAGCGAGGCGCTCACGGACAAGCTGCTTCCCCTCGCCCGCGTCATCACGCCCAACATCCCCGAAGCCGAAGCGCTGACAGGGCGCACGATCGAGGACGAGGACGCACAGCGGGAGGCCGCGATCGAGCTCGCCGGGCGATACGGATGCGCCGCGCTCGTCAAGGGAGGCCACGGCGTGGCGGACGCCAACGACGTGCTCGCCGAACCCGCCGACGACGGGTCGGGCCCGCACGTGACATGGTTTCGCCATGAGCGCATCGACACCGACAACACGCATGGGACGGGCTGCACGCTCTCGTCGGCCATCGCCTGCGGCCTTGCCCGCGGGCTCGACGTCCCCGATGCGGTCGAGGCCGCCAAAGCCTACCTCACCGGCGCCCTTGCCGCCGGTCTGGACCTAGGCCACGGCTCCGGTCCGGTCGACCACATGTGGCAGCACCGCGGTGAGCGTAAGGCGGCGTCGCGCTAACCGCCGGCAGCGCCCTACCCTCGGCAAGCGATCCGCACCGATGCAACCGAAAGAGCCGCATCGGTCGCAACGAAAAAAGCCCGCCGCGCCCCATACGCGGGGCACGGCGGGCCAAAACGTCGCTGGATGGCAGTGTAGATGCTACAGCACCATCAGGGCACCGGTCGTGATGACGACGCTCGCCACCGCAATCACGATGATGGGCACGAGCGCCCACTTGAGCCAGGTGGGATACTGCACGCGCGCGAGCAGCAGGCCCGGCAGGAACACCGCGGTGGGGCTGAAGAGATTCGCCAGACCGTTGGCGGCGCAGAAGATGGCGATGATGACCTCGGGCGGGAAGCCCAGGTTGGCGGCCAGCGGCCCCAGGATGGGCATGGAGATGGTCGCCAGGGCCGAGGTGGACGTGATGACCACGGACAGGCCCAGGTACACGAGGTAGCACAGCGGACCGAACACGAGCGCGCTCGTGCCGGCGAGGGCCGCCGAGGCGTTGTCGAGGATCACGATGTCCAGACCGGTCTCGCCCATGAGGATCGAGATGGCGCGCGACAGGCCGACCATGAGGGCGACGCCGATCATGTCGGCGGCGCCGTCGAGGAAGCCGTCGACGATCTCGTTCTCACGCAGACCACCCAGGATGCCGATGATGATCGCCATGAGGAAGAACCACACCGAGGCGTCGTTGAAGTACCACTCGCCGATGGGGTTGCCGGTGAGCAGGCCGCTCCACGGCATGACCGACCAGGCCTCGGCGGCCTCGTCGTAGACGCCGCCGGCGGTGAAGATGGTCACGCCGAAGTCCTCCCAGGGGATGAAGCCGCAGATCATGACCACGAACGACAGGCCGAACAGAGCCAGCGCGATCTTGCGCTTGGGCGTGAACTCGAGCGTCTGGGTCGTGGCGGCCTCGGCGTCCTTGCCGTACGCCTCCTCGGCAGCCTTCTGCTCCTGCAGCGACAGGATGGTCGAGCCCTTGTCGCGGCGCACGCGGTTGGCGTAGCGCAGGATGAAGAACAGGGAGATCGCATAGGTCACCACGGTGAGGATGAGACCGAGGCCGATCACGATGGCCTGGTTGGCCTCGATGCCCACGCTGGACAGCGAGTCGATGGCGACGCCCACCGCGAACGGGTTGACGGTAGAGCCCAGGCAGCCCACACCGGCGCCGAGCAGGACCGCGGCGCTCGCGACCATGGTGTCGAAGCCGGCCGCGAACAGCGTGGCCGACAGCAGGGCGTAGAACGGAATGGTCTCCTCGCAGAAGCCGTAGGTGGAGCCCATCACGGCGAAGACCGCCATGATGGCGGCGATGAGCACGGTCTCATGGCCGTGGAGCGCACGGACGAGCGCGGCGATGCCCGCGTCGAGGGCGCCGAGCTTGTTGACGATGCCCAGGCAGCCGCCGAGCAGCAGCAGGAACAGCGAGACCTCGATGCCGTCCAGGAAGCCCGAGATGGGCGACACAAGGATGTCGGACAGCGAAGCGGCCGTGATGCCGGGGACGAACTGCGCCAGCAGGATCGTCGCCACGCCCACGAGCAGCGTGATGACGATAAGGATGGTGTACGAGGAGATCATGACCTTCTGTTCGGCCTGCTTCCCCTCGTTCGGCTCGAGCTCGATGTCCGAGCCGGTTTGGTTGGATGCCATACGAACCTCCGTTGGTTTTCCAATACAACGCGCATAATAGTAGCGCGATTATGCATGCGAGGTCGCGAGAATGATGCAACATCCGATTATTTCGACTCGTTATTTGCGCTGGTACAACCTATCTCAATAGATGGAAAGAGCACTTTTCTACGCTAAAGAATACAAGGTCATATGCATAATTACATGGGCCATTTGGGGACGTGTTCCTTCCAACCCATCGCGTTTGGGTCATTTGGGGACGTGTTCCATCCAACCCATCTTGCCCGGCGCCCCCGCAGGGGGCATACCCCCGTTTACGGTTCGGTTTTGGCGGGGCATCTCAAGTAGAACAGCCCTAGAGCTCATAAGACCTGCAGGTAGAGAGCTCGATGTTTGGAAGCCTACTCGGAAGGGCCTCCAAAAACCGAACCGTAAACGCATGTTTCTACAGATGCGGTATGGAAACGACGGCAAGGGGCACTCCATGCATCACCCCGTGTCCCTTTCGGCCATCCAAGCGGCGTCAATCCTCGGCGATATGGACACCCAACAGCTCGGCCAAGGCGAGCGCCTGCTCGGGGCTTACCGTGCAGCCGCGCAGCTCGCGAAAGTCAGCGGACAGCACGGGGGCGGCGAAGTCGCAACTCGAGACGTCGATCCCCGACAGCGGCGTGCCGAAGACATCCAGGCGGGTAAGGTCGCACCCGGCAAGCTCCACCCGCTTGAGCCGGGCGCGCTGCAGGGCCGCCTCGGTAAAGCGTGTGCGGTCGGCGCGCAGCCGGTCGATCGAGGTCTCGGACAGGTTCGCGTAGCTCAGATCGCTCGATGCCATCGACACGCTCGACAGGCGCGCCTGCATAAGGCTCAGCCCCGGTGCCGAGCAGTCGACGAAATCGACACGGTTGAGCCACGCGCGGTCCATGGTGCAGCGGATGAAGCGACAGCCGGTGAAGCGCACGTCGCGAAAGGTGCAACCTGTAAAATCGACGCCCTCGAACAGGCACCCGTGGAACGTGACGGTATCGAACGTCGCCGCGCCCGCGTCCTCCCAGGCAAGCTCGAGGTCGCTCAACCCGGTGTTGGCGACAAGGCCGTCACCCTCCGCCATGGCATCGCGCAGGTCGTCCGCATCCATGTGCGCACCGATTGCATCCGAGACGCCGGCAAACCCCTTGAAGGCCCGTGCCATTACAGGTATTTCCGCCAGTCGTCTTCGTTCTCGTCATCGTCGTCCTGCGTCGCCTGCGCAGCGGCCGCGGCGGCGCGCGCCTGGGCATCGGCGAAGGACTCCTCGTTTTTCTCGGGGAACGCAGCGAAGGCATGCTCGAAGCGGGCCAGGTTGTCGTCGTAGCGCGTGCGCGGGATGGCGAAAACGACCTCCTCAAGCCCGTGGGTACCGGAGGCGAGCTCCGCGCGGAACATCTCGGCGACGATGCTCGCATCCCAGCCGAACACGCCGCATCCGTACGCGCCGAGCACGGCCTTCTTAAGGCCGCGCGCATCGATGACGGACAGGGCGAAGGCGATGCGCTCGCGCATGGTCTCCTCGAGCACCTCGTCGGAAACCTTGTAATCGGCACGGGCGCGGCGGGCGTTGGGCGCGGCGGCGACGATCACGTCGGCGTACGCGTGGATGCGGTCGCGGCCGAAGCGCACCGCGGGCACCGCCAGCGCACGGTTGCGGTACAGCTCGCAGTTCAGGTTGCGACGGCGGTTCTCGGCATACCAATCGCCGAAGCCCTCGAGCACGTTGTAGAGGAACGACTCGGTGCACAGGGCCTCCTCCTGCGCCATGGCGCCGCGGATGTAGCCGCCGCCGGGGTTGACGAACGAGGCGAAGTCGAGCACGGCAAGGTCGCAGTACTCCGCGCGGCCGCGGCCGTTTTCCAGGATCGCCGAGACGACGTCGGTCGCCACGACGCTCACCCGGGGCACGCAGCCCTCCTCGATCGCAGCGGGCCGTCCGTCGTAGCGGACCGTGCCCGCGCTCGAACGCTCGATCTCGCGGCCGTAGCGAGCCGCCATCTGCTCGGTATGCTCCTTCGCCGCGCTCGCGCGCGCCATCTTACGGGGGTTCCTGCTGCGCTCAGCCATGCTCCACGCTCCTTTACCCTATGCCGTGACGGCGGTTCGTAGTTAGTCGATATGATAGTCCATCGCCGCGGCGAACGCGGGGCACGGCGCGGGCGGCGCGTCCCAATTTAACCCTGACCTCATTGGGGACACGCGACCGGCCGCATGTCCTCCGTCGCCTTTGGCCCCCCTGCGTCGTATCCGATATCTGATGTGACGGTGTTGCCCGTCATGTTTTGTATGCGCTGCCAGCAACCTTGTGTATCATGGTCAGGGTCAAAGTGCGGGGCTTTGCGCCTCGCCGTGACACACCTGTTCCTTGGAGTCTTCGGGCGAAACGGCAGCACATGGATTACCTCGTGTCCTACATATGCGTAGCGGCGGCGGCGTTTGCCACCACCTTCGCGTGCGTGCCGCTCGCCAAACGCCTGGCCATCCGCCTGGACGCCGTCGACTATCCCTCCAAGCGCCGCATCAACAAGGTGCCCATTCCGCGCATGGGCGGCGTGGCGGTCTTTGCCGGCCTGGTTGTCGCCTGCATCGTCCAGCTGCTCGGAACCTGGTATCTGGGTTGGCCGCCGGTGCTCATCCCACACCCCAGCATGACGATCAACTACCCGATGCTCGGCGTCTCGTTCCTGCTCATCTTCCTCACCGGCGCCGTGGACGACGTCGTCTCGCTGAGGCCCCGCGCCAAGCTCGCCGGCCAGGTCCTGGCGGCCTGCGTCACCGTGGCGAGCGGCGTGGTCATCCATTCCATCGTCGACCCCTTCGGCGGTCCGCACATCCAGCTCGGCTGGATCGGCTATCCCCTGACCGTCGTGTACCTCGTTGCCTACAGCAACATCATCAACCTCGTCGACGGCCTCGACGGCCTCGCCTCGGGTATCTCAGCCATCGCGGGCCTCTCCATGTTCTCGTTCGCCGTGCTCGCCGGCCGCGTCGACGCCGCCGCGCTCTCCTTGGCGCTCGTCGGTTGCTGCCTGGCGTTTTTGCGCTACAACTTCCACCCCGCAAGCATCTTCCTGGGCGATTCGGGCGCGCTTCTGCTCGGCTTCACCCTAGGCACCGTGTCGCTGCTCAACGTGTCGCGCACCGCGGCGCTCACCTCGCTCATCATCCCGCTCGTCGTGGCCGGCGTGCCCATCCTGGACACCCTGGCCGCCATCATCCGCCGCATGCGCGGGCACGTGAGCATCGGCCAGGCGGACAAGGGCCACATCCAGCACCGCCTCATCGAGGAGGGCTACGACCAGCGCCAGGCCGTCATGCTCATCTACCTGTGGTGCATCCTGCTGTCCATCGGCGCGGCGACCATCAACCAGGTATCCATCGGGATCCGCATCGC
>CASEEY010000065.1 GCA_949287055.1 uncultured Collinsella sp. | reverse complement strand
CGTGAGGGCTTGTTTGGATCAAAGGCGGGTACTAAACCTTCGCATCGAACCATGCAAAATTGGGAAAGAATGGCAGAGTCAACCACATTGAAAGACTTGTTTTCAAAGGAACTAAATTCCGTTTCTAAATAATCAAGAATGTTCATGCCAAGCTCCTTGAAAATGCGGCGTTTGAATAGTGCGTTGCTTTATCGTAAGAGTATCAGGATGCTGCAAATTGAGAGGGCGTATTTGCAAAAAACTTTAATACTTACAGCACGTTTGTCGTACTTTGCAAAGCTACGCCTTGTGCGGCAGTTCTATTTATAAAGATCAGGAATTTTAGGGTCGGTTTTAGAGGTGATATTGCGTCTAAATGTAAACGTCTGTTCCGCAAAAATGTAAACCCGTGTAAATTACGACAAAAATATGGAAGAACCTCTCTTTCTTTGCCGCCCATATGATATACTTTCCTGGTCTGTCAAGAGGGCAGGCATTGAAACTATAGGCCCCCGAGACATGTTTGTAGCACAGCCCCACAAGGCAGGCGTTCTGCATAAGCGAACATGGTGAATGCAGCGATCAATCATGACGAAGGGTCCCCAAACTTGAAAGGGGTCCGTTTTGACCGAAATCAAGAACACCGACGTGATCGACTTCTCCGACATCAGCGACGAGCAGATGAACGAGATGATCGACGGCACGCTCACCGAGTTCGACGAGGGCACCCCTTCCTTCACCCCTGACGGCAACACCATGTATTACACCTACTGCACCCAGGCTCCCGAGGGCGACCGCACCGCACAGCACGAGCACCGCGGCAGCTGCACCGACGACGATCGGCCACTTCTTGCGCGCCGTCGCCTGCACAGGCGCCTGCTCTGCCGGACCGGCAGCGGCCACGGGGGCAACAGCGGCCACGGCGGGGACCGCCTGCGTCGCGTCGGTCGCGGGCGTGGACGGCATTGCGGGCAGCTGCTCGGTCAGATCCGCCGCCGGCTCCTCTGCCTGCGGCTGCGCCCCATCCTCATCGGGCGCGTCGGTCGCACCGCTCAGGACATCGTCCACGCTCGTGATGCTCTCCTTGGTGCGCGCGAGCGCCTCCTCCTCAGAAAGGCCCTGCGCCACGTAGTCCTCGAAGCGGGCCACCAGATTGCCGTAGATCTCTTCCTTGAGCTCGATGTTATCTGCGGTCAGCACCTTGCCTTCAAAGAGGTGCTCGACGTACATGCGGAGTTCGTTCACCGTTCTCCCCCCTCCTGCTTCAGCAGACGGTCGATGATGTTGCGGACGCGCACCCAGCGCTCAGTGGCCTCACCGAGTTCCTCGGTGCCATCGTCCGTGATTCGGTAGTACTTGCGCCGTGCGCCCTGCGTCTCGTTGCCCCAGTAGCTCTTGACGAAGCCCTGGTTCTCAAGGCGCTTGAGACTCGTGTAGAGCGACGGCTCCTTCATCTCGTACTCGCCTCGGCTCGTCGACGCGATCTCCTTGAGAATCTCGTAGCCATAGCTGTCGCCGCTCGAAAGCGTGCACAAGATGATGGCATCGATGTTTCCCCGAATGAGATCGCTGACTGCATCCCTCGTGGACATTGCGTCACCTCCTGCGGTCTTCCCTGCTTTCTGACAGCTTCACTGTAACACAGATTACTATGTGTGGCGATGTACATTTATACGCGAGGATAGACGGCAGAAAAAGGAAGGCGAACGGTGGGTAATTGTTGAAAGACGAGGCCGGGCGCGGGCGTTGCACCGCAAACAAGAAAAACCCGGCCCCGCAAGGCGCGGGACCGGGTTCGCAAGCGACACCATATGTGCGGTATCTGCTACTCCTCCATGAAATTGCGCTGAATGGCGATGGCGGAGTCCACCTTGACGCCAGGGCCCATGGTGGAGGTCAGGGTAATGCTCTTCACGTAGCGACCCTTAGCGGAAGAAGGCTTGACGCGAAGGATCTCGGTGTAGAGCGCGGCGTAGTTCTCGACGAGCTTCTGGTCGTCGAAGGAGCACTTGCCCAGGGGCACGTGGCAGATGCCGTAGCGGTCAGCGCGGTACTCGACACGACCGGCCTTGAGCTCGCCGACCATCTTGGCGACGTCCATGGTAACGGTGCCGAGCTTGGGGTTCGGCATGAGGCCACGGGGGCCGAGGATCTTACCGATGCGGCCGACCTTCGCCATCATGTTGGGGGTGGCGATGGCGGCGTCAAAGTTAATCTCGCCCTTCTGGATGTCGGCGATCAGCTCGTCGGAACCGACGATGTCGGCACCGGCCTCGCGGGCCTCATCGGCCTTGGCGCCATCGGCGAACACGGCGACGCGAACGGTCTTGCCGGTGCCGTGGGGCAGGGAGATGGAGCCACGGATGTTCTGATCGGCCTTACGGGTATCGATGCCCAGACGGAAGTGAGCCTCGACGGTCTCGTCGAACTTGGCGGGAGCAAGCTCCTTGACGAGCTTCACGGCCTCGAGCGGCGTGTAGAGGTTGGAGCGGTCGACCTTCTTGGCGGCCTCGATGTAGTGCTTACCATGCTTAGCCATGATACTTACCTCCTGTGGTCAAACGGGCAGCGCCCTCCCACAACGATGTGTGCCGGATTGCACACGAACGGGCGCGTGACCTCCACGCGCCCGAAGAAAACAACGGAATCGCTACTCGGCGATGGTGACGCCCATGGAACGGGCGGTGCCGGCGACGATCTTCTTGGCGGCCTCGATGTCGTTGGCATTGAGGTCCGGCATCTTGATCTCAGCGATCTTGGTGAGCTGCTCGTCGGTGAGCTGGCCGACCTTGTCGCGCTGCGGAACAGCGGAGCCGCTCTTGAGCTTGAGCTCCTTCTTGATCAGGTGAGCCGCAGGCGGGGTCTTGCAGATGAAGTCGAACGAACGATCCTCGTAGACGGTGATCTCGACGGGGATGATGTCGCCGGACTTGTCCTGCGTGGCGGCGTTGAACGCCTGGCAGAACTGCATGATGTTGACCTGCGCGGCGCCCAGGGCGGGGCCGACGGGAGGAGCGGGGTTCGCTGCGCCAGCGGGAATCTGGAGCTTGATGACGGTGGCAACCTTCTTCTCAGCCATTGTCATTCCTTCCTAAACACGAACGTGTCGAACAATTCATATCGTCAGCGCGAACCCGTTAGAAGCATGCCAGACCGGTGAGCAGCCGGAAGGCGAAGCGCGCACGCGCAGATACGACAGCCTAGCTGATGACCGCGATCTGGTCGAACGTGAGCTCGACCGGGGTCTCGCGACCAAAGATGAGCAGGGTGACCTTGACCTTGCCGGCCTCGGCGTTGACCTCGGACACCTTGCCGTCGAAGTCGGCCAGCGGGCCGGAGATGACCTTGACGGGCGTCCCGACCTCGATGCTGACGGACGTGCGCTTGGGCGTGCCGCCCTTATCCGTCTTGCGCATCATCTTGTTGTACTCATCGCGGGAAAGCGGAGCGGGCTTGCCGTTGGCTCCGAGGAATCCGGTGACGCCGGGCGTGTTGCGAACGCACGTCCAGGCATCATCGTCCATCTCCATGCGGACGAGCACATAGCCGGGGAAGATCTTGGAATCCTTGACCTCGCGCTTGCCACCCTCTTTGATCTCGGTGACGCGCTCGGTCGGAATCTGGATATCAAAGATACGATCGGTCATGCCCATGGTCTCGATGCGATGCTCGAGATCGGTCTTGACGCGATTCTCGTATCCAGAGTACGTGTGGACGACATACCAGCGCTTGGACATCTTTACCCCCTCAGACCAGAGAAGAGGACAAGGCCGCCGCTGATGACGGAGTCAAGCACCGCGATGACGACGCCGACCGCGATCAGCGAGACGACGACCGCCACGGAGTAGTTGACGAGCTCCTTCTTGGACGGCCACACGACGCGCTTCATCTCAGAGCGGACCTGGGCGAAATACTTCTTGGTGCGGGCAAGGAAGCCGGGCTTGGCGTTCTTCTTGTCCTTGGTGGTCTTCTTTGCCGAAGAGGCCTTCTTGACGTTGGCGTCCTTCTTAGCGGCGACAGCCTTCTTGGCCTGAGCCTTCTTGGGAGCGACCTTCTTGGCCTCAGCTGCCTCAGAAGCAGGAGAAGCCTGGGTGCTCTTCTTGGACTTCTTGTTGGCCATGATGTTTACCTCCGGCCTAAACCACCTATACATTAGAAACCGTAAGCCTCGCGAGGAGGCTTACGGATAAGAGACTGGCACGCCAGGAAGGACTCGAACCCTCAACACTCGGTTTTGGAGACCGATGCTCTACCAATTGAACTACTGGCGTATATTAAGAAGACTAGCGGGTCTCCTTGTGCACGGTGTGACGACGGCACCAGGGGCAATACTTCTTGATCTCCATGCGATCGGGCATGTTCGCCTTGTTCTTGGTCGTCGTATAGTTGCGACGCTTGCACTCGGTGCAGGCAAGTGTAACGAGAGTACGCATGTGTCTAATAACCTCCATTAACCGTCCCATGCGGGCACGATGGAACACAATATCATCTGGTGGCGGGGCATGTCAATCCCCGCTCTCAATCAGCGCCCATCTGCAGATTCGTTCCACAACCTCAACAAATGGGTCGGCGCATAAAAAACCCGGCTCCCCCGAAGAGGAGCCGGGTTCAGGTTAGCGATCAGCTACGAGCAGCTAAAGTTACTCGATGATGGTGCTGACGACGCCGGAGCCAACGGTGTGGCCACCCTCGCGGATAGCGAAGCGCAGGCCCTCCTCCATGGCGATCGGGTGGATGAGCTCGCCCTCGATGGTGATGTGGTCACCAGGCATAGCCATCTCGGTGCCCTCGGGGAGCTTGACGGAGCCGGTCACGTCCGTGGTGCGGAAGTAGAACTGCGGACGATAGCCGTCGAAGAACGGCGTGTGGCGGCCGCCCTCCTCCTTGGTCAGGACGTAGACCTCGCCGGTGAACTTGGTGTGCGGGGTAACCGAACCGGGCTTGGCCAGAACCTGACCGCGCTCGATCTGCTCGCGCTTGATACCACGGAGCAGGATACCGACGTTGTCGCCAGCCTCGCAGAAGTCCATGGTCTTGCGGAACATCTCGATGCCGGTGGCGACGGTGGACTGGGTCTCCTTGATGCCGACGATCTCGACGGGCTCGTTCAGCTTGAGCTGACCGCGCTCGACACGACCGGTGGCAACGGTGCCGCGGCCGGAGATGGTCATGACGTCCTCGACAGCCATCAGGAACGGCTTGGCGTCGTCACGCTCGGGGGTCGGGATGTAGGAGTCGACAGCATCCATGAGCTCACGGATGGAGGCGTACCACTTCTCCTCGCCGTTGAGGGCGCCGAGGGCGGAGCCGCGAACGACGGGGATGTCGTCGCCGGGGAAGTCGTACTCGGAGAGGAGCTCACGGGTCTCCATCTCGACGAGGTCGATGAGCTCCTCGTCGTCAACCATGTCGCACTTGTTCAGGAAGACAACGATGTAGGGAACGCCGACCTGACGGGCGAGCAGGATGTGCTCGCGGGTCTGGGCCATGGGGCCGTCGGTGGCAGCGATGACCAGGATAGCGCCGTCCATCTGGGCAGCACCGGAGATCATGTTCTTGATGTAGTCGGCGTGGCCCGGGCAGTCAACGTGAGCATAGTGACGCGAAGCGGTCTCGTACTCGACGTGAGCGACGGAGATGGTAATACCACGCTCGCGCTCCTCGGGAGCCTTGTCGATGTTCTCGAACGCGGTGAAGTCGGCCTTGCAACCCTCGGTCTCGGAGAGAACCTTGGTGATGGCAGCCGTCAGCGTGGTCTTGCCGTGGTCGACGTGACCGATGGTGCCGATGTTGACATGCGGCTTAGTGCGCTCGAACTTTTCCTTGGCCATGAAGCCTCCTCCTTAAGGTCGTCCCCGATGGGACATGCCTTTAAACCTAAGTGGCCTCCCTAGATTCTAGGAAAGCCACCGTGTTACCTGGTAGCGGTGACTGGATTCGAACCAGTGACGCCACGGGTATGAACCGTGTGCTCTAACCAGCTGAGCTACACCGCCGTACTGGAGCCTGCAACCAGACTTGAACTGGTGACCTCTTCGTTACCAACGAAGTGCTCTACCGACTGAGCTATACAGGCAAGAACTGGTGGGAGCTATAGGATTCGAACCTATGTAGGCATAGCCAACGGGTTTACAGCCCGTCCCCATTAACCACTCGGGCAAACTCCCACTGTGTCCTCACTCGCTTGTGCGGCTCAGCCGCGCTCACGAGCAAAAGGATATTACGACGCACGAGGGGCGGATGTCAACCAGATTTCTCTAATACACGGTGCCGGGCGTATCTCTATGCTGTGACCTGCGAGAATAACGGGCTTTAGCATGGTGAGGTTATGGAGGGGGTTCCTGGGTGGCACGCCTCTCCCCTGCTCCGTGGACAAGATCCCAGTCACAGCGCGCCCGCTGCTCAGCTGTAGATCATCATCAGTGGAACGGGCCCGGCACCGCGACGGCACCGGGCCCGAGGCCTTCCTATGGAGCCAGCGACAGGAATCGAACCCGCAACCCAGTGATTACAAATCACTTGCTCTACCGTTGAGCCACGCTGGCACGCTTGGCGCTTGTGCGCGAAGCTTCTACAGGATACTGAAACGCGCATGCGTCTGCAAGACGCCGCCACGCACTGCGCTTCTATATATGTAGGGTAGGGCTACGCGTTGCGAAGCGACTGGAGCTTGGCCAGGCTCTCGGGCGACAGACGGCTGCCGAGCGTCATCTTGACTTGCGGAGCCTCTTCCGCCTCCGCCACGTCAGCGTCGACCTGCCGGATCTCGTCCACGAACATCCGCGCCGAGATGCGGGCCACGCCCTTCCCCATCACGGTCGCCTGGATCGTGCCGTCGCTTGTGACCACGGTGCAGGCACGTCCGGCCTCGCGCGCCTCGGTACACAGGCGCTGCACGACGGTGTCCGCCGACACGCCTGTCGGCGAGAACTCGATGCGCACGCCCGCCTGGGGCAGGTTGGGACGGTCGGCTGAGACGTTGCCCGCTCCGTCGAATACGATAACGGGCTCGTAGCGTCCCTGCGCGAAGGCCGCGACGTCGGCGATCAGCGAGGTGCGGGCGCGATCGTACACGTCGCCGGAGTACGGATCGTCGGAGTGGTCGAAGATGAGCCGCTCGTAGCGCGGCGTCGCGTGAATCACGTTGTAGCCGTCGACCACCAGCAGCTCGCGCTGGCCGCTCACGTTGGAGCCGCGCGGGACATCCGGCGTGGAGAATGCGGCGGAAAACGCGTTGCCCACGCCGTAGGTGCTCGCGTCGACGAATTTCTGCGCGGAGCCCTCGCCAAAGCGCTTCGCCTTGGACTTGGCTCGGTTCTTCTTGGTCATCTCATCCTCTCGCGTGAAAGTACGTCCAGCGTCATTTCACGTCCTAGATCGCGTCGTAGTTGCGGCGCATCCATTCAAAGCACAGGGCGGTTGCCGCCTGGGCCACGTTCAGGCTCTCGGTCTCCCCGCGCTGCGGGAGCTTAGTCAAAAAGTCGCACTTCTCGAGCACGAGGCGGGAGATGCCGTCGCCCTCCGAGCCCATGACGAGCGCGATGCGCCCCTGCATCGGCGCATCCCAGCACACCTGCTCGGCGTGCTCCGAAGCGCCGCAGGCCCAAAAGCCGGCTTCTTTGAGGTCCTCGAGGGCGCGCGCGATGTTGGGAACCTGCGCGATGGGCAGGTGCATGACCGCGCCTGCACTCGTCTTGTAGGTAGCCACGGTCACCTCGGCGGCGCGCTTGGACGCAATGACGACGCCCGCTGCACCCACGACCTCGGCCGAGCGTACGATGGCGCCGAAGTTGCCGGCGTCGGTCACGTGATCGAGCACGACCACGAGCGCCGGACCGTCGCCCGCGCGGGCGATGATGTCGGCGAGGTCGGCATACGGGTAGGCGCCGACTTCGAGCGCGATGCCCTGGTGCGCGCCATGGCTCGAGATGGCCTCGAGCTGATCGCGCCCCACGAACTGCACGGGGATGTTCGCCGCGTAGAGTGCCTCGACCAGCTGGTTGAGCGTCACGTCCTTGGACGCACCCTCGCCCACAAGCGCCCGCTTAATCGGAAAGCCCGTGCGCAGGGCCTCGGCCGCCGCGCGGCGTCCCTCGATGAAGTTGCCCGCGGGACGGGGCGCCATCTGCTGTGCACGCGACTGCCCGGCGCGTGCGTCGCGGCCGGGGCGCTTCTGGTCGCCCTTGGGTCCGCGCGCCTGATTTGGCCTGCCGGTGCGGGGCTGGCCCGACTTTGCGGTGGGGCGGCCCTGGTTCTTCCGTCTCTCTGCCATGGAGTCTCTTTCTCTCGTTGCCGCACCCAGTATAGCGTGAGCGGTTCGATGGACTCGCGAGAGGAGATGCGTTGGGGTAGGTGCAATGCAATTAAACCCCTGGGGTTGTTTTGCATAAGTGCAAAATGTGCAACAGCTGTTGCACAATTCTGGATCTACCTCACGAACGGATTTCGTCATGAAGCGCAGTATTGTGCAAACACTGTTTGCACAATGTTCCGCTCACTTCACATGGCCACCCGAAATGCATGCCCCGCTTGTGAAAAAGCCGCCCTTCCTTCTGGAACGGCGGCTTGTCTTGCGCTCTACCTGCGCGATGTAAAAAAATCCCTAGGGTTATTTTACATACTTGATGCGGGAGCCGGCGGCGGTGTCCTCGATCATGAGGCCCATGTCGCGCAGCTGGTCGCGGATGGCATCGGCCGTGCCCCAATCCTTGGCGGCGCGCGCCTCGGCGCGGGCGGCGAGGATGCGCTCGGCAGCCTCGTTCACGTCGTCACCCGTGTAGGCGCACAGACCCGCGGCCACGCCGAGCAGTCCGACCGGCAGCTCTTCCTCGGGCTCCGGCAGCTCGATGCCCAGAATCGCGAACGCGCCGGCGATGCTTGCGGCGGCGCCGACGACGGCATCCACATCGACCGCCGAACCCGCCTGATCGAGATACGTGTTCGCCTCCGTCACGAGCTGGAAGTAGGCGGCCACCGCGCCCGCCGTGTTGAAGTCATCGTTCATCTGCGCTTCGAACTCGGCCTTTGCCGCATCGACGGCAGCATCGAGCTTCGCTGCGAGCTCGGCATCCGGCTCGCCCTCGGCATGCGAGACAGCCCAACGCAGGTTCTGCACCGTACCGGCGATGCGCGCGAGCGAGTTCTCGGCGCCCTCGAGGCGCTCCCACGAGAAATCGAGCGGCGAGCGGTAGTGCGTCTGCAGCATGAGCAGGCGAAGCGCCGCCGCGGAATGCTTCTCGAGCACTTCCTCAAGCGTGAAGAAGTTGCCGAGCGACTTGCTCATCTTCTCGCCGTCGACGAGCAGCATGCCCGTGTGCATCCAGGTGTTGGCAAAGCCCTCGTGCCAGGCGCAGGTGGCCTGCGCGCACTCGTTCTCGTGATGCGGGAAGGCCAGGTCGGAGCCGCCGCCATGGATGTCGATCGGCGTGCCCAGATAGCGGTGGACCATCGCCGCGCACTCGGTATGCCAGCCGGGACGGCCCTTGCCCCACGGCGAGTTCCACATGGGCTCGCCGGGCTTGGCGGCCTTCCACAGGGCAAAGTCGAGCGGGTCGTTCTTATCCTCGTTCTCCTCGATGCGCGCGCCCACCATGAGGTCGTCGATCTTGCGACCGGACACCTCGCCGTAGGAGGGGTCGCTACGCACCGCGAAATACACGTCGCCGTTGTCGGCAGCATAGGCGTGCCCCTGCTCGATGAGCGTCTTGATCATGCCGATCATGGGGCCGATCTCCTTGGTCGCACGCGGACGCACGTCGGGGTCCATCACGTTGGCCTTGTGCATGACGGCGATGAACTTGTCGGAGAACTCGATCGCCACCTCCTCGGCCGTGCGGCCCTGCTCGTTGGCGCGGTTGATGATCTTGTCGTCCACGTCGGTGAGGTTCTGCGCGAACGTGACCTCGTAGCCGGAGGCGATCAGCCAGCGGCGGATCACGTCGAAGCTGATGAACGTGCGCGCGTTGCCGATGTGGATGTTGTCGTAGACGGTGGGGCCGCACACGTACATGCGGACCTTGCCCTCCTCGATGGGCTGGAAGTCTTCCTTCTTGTGCGTGCTGCTGTTGTAGATCTTCATGGCTGGAACCCTTCTGGGGAGGTCTGCTGGATTCGCCCGGCGCTCGGGCAGTCCTGACTCGCGACGAAGGCGCCGCCGGCGCCTTCTGCTCGTGCGGAACTCGCGGCGGGCGAATCCAGCAGACCTCCTTGCATGTCGAATCGATAAAGGCGAGTAATCCCCGCCCTCCTCGATGAACCTTGCAGGCCCATCGAGGAGGGCAGCTCCTTGGCGGAGAGGAAGATGGCGAATTCAGCGGAGCTGAATTCCCGGTACTAAATACATCGTGTGAGGAGGCAGACGGCCCAGGCACCGATACCTTCGCCTTGGCCTTCCCAGCCGAGCTGCTCGGTCGTGGTTGCCTTCACGCCAACCTGCTCGACGTCCACGCCGAGCGCGCGGGCCAGATTGGCGCGCATGGCATCGCGATGCGGGGTGATCTTGGGTGCCTGTGCAGCGATCGTGCAGTCGGCATCCACGAGCTCAAAGCCCAGCTCGCGAGCGAACGCCATCGTGCGCTCGAGCAGCACGAGCGAGTCCGCACCCTCGTAGGCGGGGTCGGTGTCGGGGAACAGCTTGCCGATGTCGCCTCCGCGGCAGGCGCCGAGGATGGCATCGGCGAGCGCATGCGCGAGCACGTCGGCATCCGAATGGCCAAGCAGGCCCTTCTCATACGGAATGTCCACGCCACCGATGATGCAGCGTCGTCCTTCGACGAGTCGGTGCACGTCGTAGCCATGTCCTATGCGCAATGCGGGCAGCTGCATGAGAAGCCTCTCTTACTCGCGAACTTCAAACCAGCATCATAGCATGCACCGCGCACGGCGCCCGGCGGGCGCGAACCCGAAAAGCCAGCGAAACACCCGGGCGAAACCGACGCGAGGACGCCGAAACGCTCTCTACGAGCGCCCTGAAGGTCCGTCGTTCGCGAAGTGAGTGCTTCATTTTGGAAACCGTTTGTATACCACGTCGATAGCAATTCGTGTACCTGCGGTTTTGCCTCAAACGGACCCAGGTATACTCGGCATTTCCCACATGACACACTCACTTCGCGCGCATCGCCAGCAAGCAAGCCGCCAAGACGCGTAT
>CASEEY010000064.1 GCA_949287055.1 uncultured Collinsella sp. | reverse complement strand
GCCGATGGTACTGCGGGGGAAGCCCGTGGGAGAGCAGGGCGCCGCTGACCGGTGGACGGCGTTTCGAGGAGGGGCCCCTTCGGGGGCCCCTTTTCTTTTTATGCGGGCACTCAGACTTCGTTGATGATTTATCCATCAACCGTTTCTCAACGATTAGACGCTCGGCTCATTCGAGCAGTCGATGGTTGCCGCGATCGTGCTGCTCGTTTTTGTATCGGCGCTCCTTAGCCTTCGTCGTGGTGTCTGTGCATATATGGTTCATCTGCGTGGTGTTGCGAGTACAATGAACCATACGTATGTGTATATCCGACAGATTGGTGAGTTGCATGGCCGAGGCCGCTATCGGTGTCGACATCGTCGAGATCCAGCGATTCGAGGAGATCCTTCGGCGTACCCCGTCGTTCGCTCAGCGCATGTTTACCGAGCAGGAGCGTGCCTACTGTGAGCGATCCTCTCGTCCCGCCGCGCACTATGCGTGCCGTTTCGCCGCACGCGAGGCGGTGCTTAAGGCCTTGGGCACCGGTTTCGGGCAGGGAGTGGGCCGTAAGGACGTGTCCGTCGAGCGTGATCCTAACGGGCGTCCGCGTGCCGTTCTTTCAGGAAGGGCCCTTGAGATCGCCCAAGAGAAGGGCATCGTCGAGGTTGCTTTGTCGCTCTCGTTTACGAGCGGTCTTGCCGTCGCCAATGCCATGGCGATTACCGATTCTGCGCGCCCGAAGCCTAAGGTGACCAAGCAGGATGAGAAGGCCATGATAGCCCAGTCGTTTCGGGATGCACGCTCGGTGCTCGACGATCTCGAGCGCGTATCGATTGATGACGTATCTGAAACCGCTGCCGATTCCGATGATCTGCAGTAAAGACGGGAGTGTGCGATGAAACCTATTTTGAGCACCGAGGAAGTCGTTCGCCTCGAGGATATCATCGAGCGGCAGGGAACGTCTAAAGCCGAGCTTATGGAGCATGCTGGCGAATTTGTCGCCACGCTGGCGCTTGGATACGAGCCCCACGAGGTCGTCGTGCTTGCCGGCTTCGGCAACAACGGCGGTGACGGCTGGGTCGCTGCGGATATTCTGCAACAGCGCGGTATCCATGTCGTTGTCGTGACGCCTGTCGAGCCCAACGAAATCCCGAGTGCGCTTGCGCGCCATGTCGCCCGCCGCACCGCCGGTCGCGAGGTGACGGTCGTCGTCGGTCCTTCTCGTGACGAGCTTGCCGACCTGGTGGAAAAGGCTGACGTTGTTATCGACTCCATTTTGGGTACTGGTTTTCACGGTGCGGTGCGTCCCCCCTTCTCCATCTGGATCCCTACGGTCAACGAGCTCGCCAAGCATGTGATTTCCGTCGACGTTCCGTCAGGCTTGGATGCCCAGACGGGCGTTGTCGAGGATTGCTGCATCCGCGCCGACAAGACCGCGACCATGATCGCGCCGAAGATCGGCCTGTACAGCGCTGACGGTCCGAGCTACGTAGGCGAGCTGGTGTGCGGCGAGCTGTACGACAACCTCGATGAGGTCATCGACGATGTCGACCATGCCGCCGAAATCGTCCAGGCGGGCGATCTGGCTGAGTTCATGGAGCCCCTGCCTGCCAACGTGAACAAATACTCCCGCGGTTCCGTTCTGATCGTGGCCGGTTCTGCCCGGTATCCCGGCGCCGCGATGATGGCTGCCAAGGCCGCGGCGCGCGCCGGCGCGGGCTATGTCGCCGTTGCCGCGCCCGATGCGTGCGCTAATCTGATCCGCATGGCACTGCCATCCATTCCGGTTATCGCCATTCCCTCGGATTCCCGCGGGTCGTTTGGCGCTGCCGCCCGCTCGGTCGTGTGCGAGATCGCGCCCAAATACGATTGCGTGCTGTGCGGCCCCGGCATGACCACGGCTGCCGGCTGCATGCAGGTGGTAAGCGGCCTGCTGGAGCTCGATATCCCCTTGATTCTCGATGCGGACGCGCTGAATTGCCTCGCCCGCCTGGCAATCGATGGCATCGATAAGACGCCGGAGCTGTACCGTCGCGAGGCGCCGCTCATCCTGACGCCGCATCACCGCGAGCTCTCCCGTCTGGTCGGCGACGCTCCGGTGGACGATCTGGGCACGGCCATCGATGCCGCCCAGCGCATCGTGTGGGCCGTGGGCTCCGACAACCTCATCGTCGTCGCCAAGGGCGCCACAACCGCCATCGTGGGCGTCGAGAAGGTGCTGATTCCCATGTCGGGTCCCGCGTCGCTTGCGACTGCGGGCTCGGGTGACGTGCTTGCCGGCATCCTCGCGGGAGCCGTCGCCACGTCGCACGGCGAGGTCGACCACTGGGAGCTTCTTGCCTCCTATGCCGTTGCGATCCACTCGTATACCGGATTCGCTGCAGCGGCTGAGTACGGCGAGCGCAGCGTGATCGCGACTGACCTCATCGATCTGATCGGTGAGGCCATGCAGCTCGTCGAGAACGAGGCGTGCAAGGATCTGGGGATCTCTGCCGACCAAGGAGATGAATAGCCGATGATCGGGCGCAAGGAGCCGGCAACCCGGTGGGCGTGGGTCGAGATCGACCAGGGCGCGCTGCGCCGCAACACGCGCGCCTTCAAGAACCTGTTGGGCACTCGTCAGCGGCTGTGCTGCGTCGTCAAGGCCGACGCCTACGGTCACGGTGCGGTCGCTTGTGCCAAGGTCATGCATGCGACGGGTTGCGACATGTTCGCCGTCGCCACGGTCCTGGAGGGCGTCGAGCTCCGTCAGGGCGGTATCGAGGAGCCGATTCTCGTGCTGTCCGAGCCCCCGCTGACCGCGATCGATACGCTGCTTGAATATCGTCTGATGCCGTCGGTCTACACGTCAGAGTTCGCGCTCGCCTACGGTGAGCGCGCGGTGAGCCTCGGCACGGTGGGCAAGTACCACATGGCGATCGAGACCGGCATGAACCGCATCGGTGTGCACTACACCGAGGTGCTCGACTTCAGGCGCGAGATCGATTTCCACCGTGGCATCCAGTGCGACGGCGTGTTCACCCACTTCGCGACGGCCGATGAGTCGAGCGGATGGGACTACCAGCTCCAAAGGACCCGTTTCGATGAGGCGGTCGGCGCCCTGCGCGACGCCGGCTTTGAGTGCGGCATCGTTCACTGCGACAACACCGCCGCCTCGATTCTGGACGCGTCGTCCCATTACGACATGATCCGCGCGGGCATCGGCCTGTACGGCCTGCAGCCCTGCGAGGCGACGCGCCCCGTCTTCCCGCTCGAGCCGGTCATGAGCGTACGGGCGCGCGTGACGCGGACCGTGCATCCCGCGATGGGCGAGGGCGTGGGCTACGGCTTCACCTACCGCGTGCCGCGGGCGCGCGTGCAGATCTGCACGCTTCCGGTCGGGTACGCCGACGGCCTTGCACGCACCCTGTCCAACCGGATGGATGTTCTGTATCGTGGTCAGCGCCTGCGCCAGGTGGGCAACATCTGCATGGATCAGTTCATGGTCGCCATCCAGCAGACCTCCATGCGCCAGATGCCGGAGGCCCAGATGGGTGACGTCATGACGATCATCGGCCGCGACGGCGACGCCGAGATCACGATGGACGAGATGGCGCGCCTGCGCGGAACCATCAGCTACGAGGTCGCCTGCGGGTTCGGCATGCGGCTCGAGAAGGTCTACTGCTAAAGGAGCGCTATGGGCGTCATGCACATTCCCGGTCACGACCGGCAGAAACCGCGCGAGGTTTCGCTCGACGAGATCCGCGACGTCATGGGTGACTGCAGGCTGTGCCCGCTGTATGAGACGCGAACCAAGATCGTGTTCGGCGTGGGCAACCCGCAGGCGCGCGTGATGTTTGTCGGCGAGGCGCCGGGGCGCAACGAGGACCTGCAGGGCGAGCCGTTTGTCGGCCGCGCGGGGGAGAACCTGAACTCCATCTTGGCGCTCGCCGGCCTGAAGCGCGAGGATATCTACATCGCCAACGTGCTCAAATGCCGTCCGCCCGGAAACCGAAACCCGCGCCCGGAGGAGGTGCTCGCCTGCTCCCCGTTTTTGCGCGAGCAGATCCGCAGCATCTGGCCGGATATCATCGTGACGCTCGGTAACCCGGCGACGCACTTCGTGCTCAAGACCGAGATCGGCATCACCAAGCTGCGCGGGCGCTTCCACCAGATGGGCCACTTCGTGGTCATGCCGACGTTTCATCCGGCCGCCGCGCTGCGCAATCCGGCGTGGCAGGAGCTGCTCGAGCAGGACTTCCGCATGCTCGGCGATTACCTGGCCCGTCATCCCAAGGACGGATCGGTGATTCCCGCGACCGCCCATTCCGATGCGCTGCCGCGGGTGGAGGAGTAGCCATGGCGTTGACGCGCAAGGCGGCATGTCGCTTTGAGAGCGAGTCTGCCGAGGACACGATGCGTTTTGGCGAGCTCGCCGCCGACGCATTCGACGAGGGCGACGTGGTCGTGCTCACCGGAGGGCTCGGCGTGGGCAAGACGCATCTCACCAAGGGCATCGCACGGGGACTGGGAGACGACCGTCCGGTCACGAGTCCGACCTTTGCGCTCATGGCGGTGCACGACAAGGGCCGCATCCCGCTGTTCCACTTTGACCTCTATCGCCTTGAGCATGCGTTCGAGCTTGAGGATACCGGTATCTACGACGTCCTCGGCTACGAGGGGGTCTGTGTGCTCGAGTGGGGGGAGCAGTTTCAGGACGAGTTGACCGACGAGTATCTCTCGATCACGATCTCCCGCGATGGGCAGAAGCCCGAGCTGCGCTCGATTGTCTTGGAGCCGCATGGCGGCCGTGCCGAGCAGCTCGCTGAAGCCATAGATTCGATTATCGCGACGCGCGCCTAGACGCGCCGTCGTGTCTGCAAGGATGGACAGGATGGAAAACGACACCTCGCGCCCCCTGGTGGTGGCGATCGACACTTCGACGGATATGCTTGCCTGCGCGGTCGCCCGCTGCGGGGGCGCAGGCGACGCCGGGCGGGTCGAGGTGCTTGCCGCGCGCGACCATCTGTGCCGTCGCCATGCTAACGTCGAGCTCGTCAACACGGTCGACGCCGTCCTTGCGGAAGCAGGGCTCAGCATCGCCGACGTGCATGCCTTTTTCGTCGGGCGCGGTCCCGGATCGTTCACGGGGGTCCGCATCGGCATCTCGACCGCCAAGGGCCTTGCGCGCGGCGCGAACGCGGCGCTGTACGGCGTCTCGACGCTCGATGCGAGCGCATGGACCGCATGGCTGGCGGGAACGCGCGGCATGCTGGCGGTCGCCGCGGACGCGATGCGCGGCGAGGTCTACCCGGCGCTCTACCGGCTCGATGATGAGGGACCGTGCCGCCTGTTCGAGCGCGAGCGCGTCGTGAAGGCCGCTCTCGCCGCGGGCGAGTGGGCCGAGCGCGCCGACGCGCGCGACCTCCAGCTGACGGGCGACGGTTTGGTGCGCTATGCCAAGCTGTTTGAGGATGCCGGGCTTATGGGGCGCAGCCTGCCCCGCGAGCTGTGGTGGCCGTCCGGCGAGGGTCTGCTGCACGCCGCATGTGCAAACGACGCGGGCTATCCGGCAGGCGACGGTGACCCTGCACTCGTACTGCCGGTCTATACGCGCCTTTCCGATGCGGAGGAAAACGAGCGCAAGCGCCTGGGCCTCACCGAGAGCGCCAGCACTGCCCTCACCGGCGTTGCCGATGAGCTTGCTGGACGTCACCTGCAGGTGCGCCCGATGGCGGCCGCTGATGCCGAGGCGATGGCGGCCCTCGAGGCCGAAAGCTTCGCCGGCGCGGGTCATGAGCCCTGGAGCGCCTCGATGTTTTTGTCGGAGCTCGACCCCGATGCGGCCGCTGCGCGCACCTGGTGGGTCGCCCACGACAACGGCGAGCTGCTCGGATTTGCCGGAGGCATGGTCGTCGACACCGATGTCGAGATTCTCGACGTCGCGGTATCCGGCGAGCACCGGCGGGAGGGAATCGCCCGCAAGCTGCTCTCGCATGTGAGCTACGACGCCCAGATGCTCGGCTGCACGACCGCCTCGCTGGAGGTCGAGGATGGCAACGGCGCTGCGCGCGCCCTGTACGAGAGCCTGGGTTTTGCCGAAGCCGGCCGCCGTCGGAACTATTACGGGCAGGGTCGCGATGCCGTCGTGATGAGCTCGACGCTTCCGCTGATCTTGCCTCTGGATGCTGCCTCGCCCGAGCCGACTGCTGCCGTCCGTCGCGCCTGGCCGCTTCCCGCGCCCGCGCGGACGGATGCCGAGCGGGCCGAGATCGAGCGCCGACAGCTCGTGCTGGCGATCGAGAGCTCGTGTGACGAGACGGCGGTGGCGATTATCGACGCGCAGGGCAACCTGCTCGCCAACCAGGTGTCCACGCAGATCGACTTCCACGCGCGCTTCGGCGGCGTGGTGCCCGAGATCGCCTCGCGCAAGCACGTCGAGGTCATCGTGGGCGTGGTGGATGCCGCACTCGAAGAGGCCGCTGCGTCGCTGGGGCTTGCCGGCGGTGCGATCGCGCCGGGCGAGCTCGCGGCAGTCGGCGTGACCCAGGGCCCTGGCCTCGTGGGCGCGCTCGTCGTGGGCGTCGCGTTTGCCAAGGGCTTTGCCTATGCCGCCGGCACGCCGTTGATCTGCGTGAACCATCTTGAGGGCCATCTGTACGCCAACCTGCTGACCACCCCCGATCTGAAGCCGCCCTTCATCTTCACCCTCGTGTCGGGCGGGCACACCATGCTTGTCCACGTGCGCGCGTGGGGCGACTACGAGGTGCTCGGCGAGACGCTCGACGACGCGGTGGGCGAGGCGTTCGACAAGGTCGCCAAGGCGCTGGGCCTGGGGTATCCGGGCGGACCGGTCATCTCCCGCCTGGCCGAGACCGGCGACCCGCATGCCATCGAGTTCCCGCGCGCCCTCAACCGGCGCGGCGATTACCGCTTCTCCCTCTCCGGCCTGAAGACCGCCGTGATGCTCTACATCGAGCAGGAGCAGCGCGCGGGTCGTCCCATCCACCTGCCCGATCTGGCGGCATCGTTTGAAGCGGCCGTCTTTGACGTGCAGTACAAGAAGGCGAAAAACGCCCTGCGCGAGACGGGTGCGCGTGAATACTGCATCGGCGGCGGCGTGGCCGCCAACCCGCACCTGCGCGAGATGATGGTGAGCAAGCTTACCCGCCAGGGGATTCGCGTGACGGTTCCGCCGCAGAACGCCTGCACGGACAATGCGGCGATGATCGCTGTCGTCGCGCGCGAGAAGTTCGGTCGGGGCGAGTTCGCATCCTTTGACGTGGATGCCGACCCGAATATGACGCTGTAGGAAGCTTTCGGGAAGACGGGGGCGGCGTTCGCTCTAGCGTCCGAGCACGATGTCGAGGAGCTGAGCGGGTTCGTCGATGATGTAGTCGGCGCCCGCGGCGCTCAGCTCATCGCGGCCGCGGAACCCCCAGGCTGCCCCGGCGACGCGCAGGCCCGCGTTGTGGCCGGTCTCGACGTCGACGTTTGAGTCGCCCACGTAGAGCGTCCGCTTTGGGTCGGCGTCGAGCTGCTCCAGAACGTGCAGGGTTATGGGTGCGGCCGGTTTGGGCTCGTAGCCTTCGATATGGCCTTGCACCAGCTGAAAGCACTCTGCCCCAAAATGGCGGTGGACGAGCGGGGCTGCGGCGGTGTGGTCCTTGTTGGTGAGGACGGCGAGCACGATGCCTGACGCCCGGAGTGCCGAAAGCATGTCGATGACGCCCTCATAGGGCTGCGTGTGGTCGTATTTATGTTTCTCATAGCAAGAGCGCAGCTCGGCGAGGGCGCGCCCCAGCACGGCGGCGTCGCCGGCAAACTCCGCCGGCGCGATGCGCTCGACGAGGCGCTCCATGCCGTTGCCGACTTTGTAGCGGTATGCGTTGACGGGGAAGGTGGGCCAGCCGAACAGCTCGCAGGTATGGTTTGCGGCAAACGCGAGGTCCTCGAGGGTGTCGAGGATCGTGCCATCCAGATCGAAGATCACGTGGGTGAAGACGGGGGTGCTCACAGGGGGTCCTTTCCGGGCTGTCGGACGGGCGCGATACTAGCAGATGCGGGGAAGCTGCTCGCCGACGAGCATATCGAGGATGCGGGTGGCGCCCCAGCCGGTGCGGACGCGCACGTGCGCCTCGCGGTCGGGATCGAGCTCGAGCACGCGTCCGATGATCGCGGCGTTCTCGCCGTACGGCGCGCCGCGCATCGCTTCGAGGGCTGCCTGAGCCTCCTCGGCGGGCACGACGGCCACCATCTTGCCCTCGTTGGCCACCTGCAGCGGGTCGTAGCCGAGCATCTCGCAGGCGCCGCGGACCTCCGGTCGCACGGGGATGGCGTCCTCGTCGACCTCGATGGCGACGCCGCTTGCGCCGGCGAATTCGTTTAACGTGCTCGCCAGGCCACCGCGCGTGGGATCGCGGAAGCACCGCACGTGCGGCGCGGCGTCCATGACGGCGGCGATCAGGTGGTTCAAAGGCGCGGCGTCGCTTTGTATGTCGGTTGCGAACGCGAGGCCCTCGCGCGTGCTCATGACGGCGATGCCATGGTCGCCGAGGGTGCCCGACACCAAGACGACGTCGCCGGGGCGGCAGTTGGCGCCCGAGAGGTTCACGCCGCACGGTACCTCGCCCACGCCGGCGGTGCTGATGTACACGCCGTCGGCGCTGCCGCGGCCGACGACCTTGGTGTCGCCCGTGACGATGCGCACGCCGGCCTCGCGCGCGGCGTCCGCCATGGATTGGACGATGGCGCGCAGGTCGTTGAGGGGATAGCCCTCCTCAAGGATGAAGCCGCAGGAAAGATAACGCACGCGGGCGCCGCTCGTGGCCACGTCGTTGACCGTGCCGCACACGGCGAGCCGGCCGATGTCGCCGCCGGGAAAGAACGGCGGCGTCACCACGAAGCTGTCGCACGACATGGCGATGCGGCCGGTGCCGGGCAGCTCGCCCACGCCGGCGTCGTTGCCCTCCAGCAGCTCGGGCGAGCTGAATGCCTCGAGAAAGACCTCATCTATCAGGCGCTTCATCATCTGGCCACCCGAACCGTGGCCCAAAAGCACCGTGTTGTCTGCCATGGTCGACTCCTTGTTCCCAAGCGGTGGTGCGACGCGCGGATCGGGGGTGCCGCCTCGTGACGCCGCGACGCCGTATCAGACGCGATAGCGATGGTATGCCGCGCAGCTGCCCTCGCTCGATACCATGCACGGGCCGACCGGGTGCTCCGGCGTGCAGGCATGGCCGAACAGCGGGCAGGCGTCGGGTGCGATGCGCCCGCGCAGCACGTCGCCGCAGCGGCAGCCGCGCGGTTCCTGCGCCGGCTCGACGTGCACGTCAAACCTTCGCAGCGCATCATAGCACGCGTATTCCTCGCGGATGCGCAGACCCGATGCCCGAAGCTCGCCGAGACCGCGCCACGTGGCGCGTCTCGAAGACCTGCTCGGTCAGGGCGCGCGCGGTCGGGTTGCCGTCGGTGTTCACCCCGCGGCGATAGGCGTTGACGATATCGGGCGTGCCGTCGACAACCATGCGCACGAGCAGCTCGATGCTTGCGAGGATGTCGACGGGCTCGAACCCGGTCACCGCACCCGGCAGGCCGAACTCGTCCACGAGGAAGCGGTAGGGCGCAAGGCCGGTGATGGTCGACACGTGTCCCGGCAGGATGAATCCGTCGATACGCGTCTGCGGGTCATCGGCGATGGCGCGCAGCGCGGGCGGCGTCAGCTTGTTGGCGCACAGCATCGAGAAGTTGGCAAGGTTGCGCTCGGCCGCATCGAGCAGGCAGGCCGCTATGGCCGGCGTCGTCGTTTCGAATCCGACGCTCACGAAGACGACCTGGCGATCCGGTTCATCCTCGGCGATGCGCAGGGCGTCGAGCGGGGAGTAGACGATGCGCACGTCGCGTCCGGCGGCCTTTTCGGCTGCGAGCGAGGAGGTCGATCCGGGGACGCGCATCATGTCGCCGAAGGTGGCGATCGTGACGCCCTCGACGCGCGCGATGGCGATCGCGCGGTCGATGTCGCGGTTGGCGGTCACGCAGACCGGGCAGCCGGGGCCCGAGAGCAGGTGGAGTCCCGCGGGCATGACGGAGCGGAAGCCGAAGCGCCCGATGCTCATCGTGTGCGTGCCGCAGACCTCCATGAGGTTGATGGAGCGGTTGCCGACTGCGTCGCGGATGCGTGCGATGAGGTCGCGCGCGAGGTTGGGGTCGCGAAAGGCGGAGAAATCGATGCTGGCGGCCTGCGGCCCGCTCACCGCGCTCATGCGCGGGCGCCCGCAGCGCCAGGGAGCTCTTCTTCTACCAGCTCATCGAGCTCACGCATGAGGGCGATGGTTTCGGCAGCCTCCTTGGGGTCGATGACCTGGATCGCGAAGCCCGCGTGCACGAGCACGTAGTCGCCGAGCGCGGCATCGGGCACCAGGCGCAGCGATACCTCGCGGCGCGCTCCGAGCATGTCGGCGACGGCGCTCCCATCCTGCGTCATCGATACGATTTTCCCGGGTACAGCCAGGCACATGGGCAGCTCACTCCTTTTTCGGGCGCGGTGTCGCGGCCCGCGATTGTCTGTGGGACATGGTACCGCGCGCGTCCCGGCAGGACAACGCTCGCGGTCGGGTTTCAGCGCGGAGCTTGAGCCAGCCGAGCGCGCGCGACCGCCGCCTGGCCGTAGGCGATGCAGCCGTCGTTGACCGGGACGGTGCGGGGCACAAGAACGGTGTGGCCATCCGCGCGAAGCAGGCACGCGGTGTCTTCGAGCAACAGGCGATTGAGGAACACGCCGCCCGAGAGCGCGACCGTCGTGATGCCGGTGTCCTCGCGAATGAGGCGCACGGTGCGAAGGATCAGGGCGGCCATGTCGCGGTGGAAGGCAAGGGCGATCTCATCGACCGGTATGCCGGCGGCGATGCGGTCGAGAATCCGGGTAATTATCGGTAGGGTGTCGACTACGTATGCCCCCTGCCCGTCTTTATCGGCCGAGCGGTCGGGGCCGTGGAGTGCTTCGCACGGGCTACCCTGCGCTGCCGCGCGCCACGCAGCGGCTTCGAGCTCGCATGCGGGCTCTCCCTCATAGGTCGCCTTGCCGCAGATGCCCAGCAGGGCTGCTGCTGCGTCGAACAGCCTGCCCGCGCTGCTCGTAAGCGGGCTGTTGAGCCCGCGTTCGATCATGGTGGCGATGACGGAGCGGTTCTGCTCGCCCAGGTCGCGCAGGAGGGTCGCGGCGCCGGGATGCTCGAGCAGGCCGAGGGCGTGGAGCAGCGAGAACGCGCAGCGCCGTGCGTCGCGGATAGAGGCTGCGCCTCCGGGCAGGCGCCAGGTGCGCAGGTGCGCGGCGCGTTGGGCGCCGGAGAGCGTGGCGACAAGGAACTCGCCGCCCCAGACGGTGCCGTCCGTGCCTGCGCCGGTGCCGTCGAACGCGATGCCGATGACGGGTTCCGCGAGATCATGGACGCCCGCGCTTGCCGCCTCTGCTATGACGGAAGCGATGTGGGCGTGATGGTGCTGGACCTCGATCAGGGGGATGTCGCGGCGATGCGCCTGCTCGCGCGCCCAGCGGCTTACCTGATAGCCGGGGTGCGCATCGCAGGCGAGGGCGGCGGGGTGCAGGTCGAACAGGGTCTCCAGGCGCTCGCGCGCCTCGTGCCAGGCCTCGAGGGCGGCGGCGTTCTCAAGGTCGCCGATATGCTGCGATACGAAGCAGGATGCGCCGCCGTGCTCCTCCTCGCGCGTGAGGGCGAGAGTTGATTTCTGCTCGGGGCCGCACGCGAGCACGCTGGGCGCCCGCACCCCTGCGTGGGGGAGGGCAGGCAGCGGAAGCGGCTGCGGCGCGTAGCCGCGGGCGCGCCGTACGGGCAGGACCGTGCCGTCGACGACGCGCATCACCGAGTCGTCGTAGCGCGACAGGATGGCGCGGTCGTTGCCCAGCAGGGCGTCGGCGATGCCCGTCGCGACCAGGCGGTTCCAGGCGCGCGCATCGTCGACCTCGATGGGCTCTTCGCTGATGTTGCCGCTCGTCATCACGAGCGCGCCGACGCCGCGTCGCTCGCAGGCCGCAAGCAGAAGGTGCTGCAGGGGCGTATAGGGCAGCATGACGCCCACATCGGGCATGTCGCCTGCGACGGCGTCGGCGATGAGGGGCTCATGTGCCTCGGGGCGCCGCCGCATGAGAACGATCGGATGGGCGCTGCTTTCCAGGAGCCCGATCGCCTGATTGTCGGGCACGCAGCGGCGCGTATGGAACGCATCCATGTGCGCGCGGTCCATCATGACAGCAAGCGGCTTGTTGCTGCGGTGCTTGCGGCGGCGCAGCTCGCGGACGGACGCCTCGTCGGCTGCGTTGCAGGCGAGGTGGAACCCGCCCAAGCCCTTGATAGCGACGATGCGGCCGTGCGCGAGCAGGTCGGCGCATCGCTCGATGATCGCATCGCTCGTCTCGCGCGTCGCGCCCACGGAAGGTTCCGCATCGCCGGACTCGCGCCAGGTAATGTGCGGGCCGCAGGCGAAGCATGCATCCGGCTGGGCATGAAAGCGCCGGTCGGCGGGGTCGGCGTACTCGGCGGCGCACGCGGGGCACATGGGGAAGCGATCCATGGAGGTCGCGGGCCGGTCGTAGGGCAGCGATCGGATGATGGTGAAGCGCGGGCCGCAGTTCGTGCAGTTGATGAAGGGGTAATGGTAGCGCCGGTCGGCGGGATCGAACAGTTCGCGCAGGCAGTCTTCGCAGGTCGCGATATCGGGGGAGACGAGCGTCGTGCGCTCGCTTTCCCCGTCCGAGGCGATGATGGAGAAGCCGGGCGCGCGGTCGGTCGTCGGGCAGGCGCGCACCTCGATGTGCTCGATGTGCGCTGCGGCGGGCGCGTCGCGCTCGAGAGCGTGCACGAAGGCATCGATATCGCCCGGCGTTCCGTGCGCCTCGATGTG
>CASEEY010000063.1:407-10061 GCA_949287055.1 uncultured Collinsella sp. | reverse complement strand
CCGCTCGGCGTGCTCGCCTCGGGCGACGGCCGCTGCGGCGAGGAGTCCACCTACCTGGTGTGCGCCCTGCGCTCGCTGGGCATCCCCGCCCGCCAGATCTACACGCCCTGGTGGGCGCACTGCGACGACAACCACGCCTGGGTCGAGGCCTATGCCGACGGCACCTGGTATTACCTCGGCGCCTGCGAGCCCGAGGAGGCGCTCGACCGCGGCTGGTTCACGGCGGCGTCGGGCCGCGCGATGCTCGTGCACACGCGCCTGTTCGGCGACTACGGCTGTGACTTCGAGGGCGACCGCCACCTGCTGTCCCGCGAGGGCAACCAGGTCATCGTGAACCTCACCGGCGCCTACGCCCCCACCACCCTGCTCACCGTCTCGGTGCGCGACGCCGCGGGCTCGCCCGTCCAGGGCGCCTCGGTGCGCCTGCGTCTGGTGAACGAGGCCTCTTGGCGCGATATCGCCCACCTGACGAGCGATGCGAACGGCACCGCCGAGATCGTGGTCGGCAAGGGCACGCTGCGCATCGTCGCCACCACTGCCGACGGCATGGCGGAGCAGATCATCGACACGACCTCGTGCTCCGCGGTCGAGCTCACCTTGGGCGACACCGTCACCGGCGACACGGAGTGGGTCGACTTCGACGTCCACGCCCCCGCCGACCATCCGGCCCCCTGCGGGCACCTGACGCCCGAGCAGGCCGAGATCGGGCGTGCCCGCAAGCGCGAGGCCGACCGCATGCGCACCGAGCGCGTCGCGGGAAACGTCGAGCGCGCCCGCGAGCTCGCTCGCAAGACCGGCCACGGCGAGGACGCGTGCCTGCCCTTCTTCGAGCAAGCCTTCGCCAACGCCGGCGAGGTCGCCCGCTTCCTTACGGCCGACGACGGCGCCGACCGCGCGGCGCTGCTCGGCACGCTCACGTCCAAGGACTTCCGCGATCTTGACGCCGACGTGCTCGAGGACCACATCCTCGGCGCCCGTGCCGTCCGCGACGACGCTCTCGCCTATCTCGCCCGTGAAGGCGTCACCGATGCGGAGGCAGCGCAGGACCTCTACGTGCGCTACGTTCTGTGCCCGCGCGCCCACTTCGAGCACCTCTCCGCCTACCGCGGCTTCATCCGCTCCTTCTTCGACACCGAGCAGGTCGCGGCCTTTACCGCCGACCCGCTGGCCGTGTGGGCCTACATCTGCGACACGATGTCGTTCGACTCCGTCGAGAACGTCAAGAAGCTCGTGGGCACCCCGCGCGGCGCGCTGCTGTCCCGCCAGGCCAGCGCCGTCACGCGCCGCTCCCTGTTCGTCGCCATCTGCCGCAGCTTCGGCATCCCGGCGCGCATCAACCCCATCGACGCCGGCATCGAGTTCTTCGCGCACGGGGAGTTCGTCCCTGTCGAGCACGAGGAGCGCGGCACCTTTGTCGCCTTCGCGAGCGACGCCGACCCCGCGCCCGGCTACTTCCAGGCGTGGAGCGTCGCGCGCTACCTGCGCTTCACCGCCGTCAGCGGCAAGGGGGCGCAGGGCTTCAAGGTGCTCGACTTCTGGGGCAAGGCGCCCTTCGAAGACGGCATCTGCCGCCTCAAGATGCCCTACGGCGAGTATCGCCTGACCACCGCCGTCCGCCTGCCCAACGGCGACGTTCAGGCCTCCGAGCGCGCTTTTGCGGTCGTCGAGGGCTCTGAGAGCGAGCCCATCGAGCTCAAGCTGCGCGAGCCGGATGTCTCCGAGATGCTCGCCGACATCGCGCTCGACGCGTTCACCGTGCGCGACGAGGCAGGCGCCGCGGTGGATCCCGCCCGCATCGCCCTTGCGGGTGATAGCGATACGCACCCCGTCATCGTGGCGTTTCTCGAGCCCGGTATGGAGCCGACCGAGCACCTGCTCAACGAGATGCGCGAGCAGGCCGACCGCCTCGCCGCGGCGCGCGTGCCCGTCGTGCTCGTCGTGCGCGACGCCGATGCGCTCGCCGACCCGACGCTCGCACGCACCCTGCCCCAGCTCAGCAACGTCACCGTCGCTTACGACGACTTCTCCGAGCTGCCCGAGCGCCTTGCGCGCCGCATGTTCGCCAACCCCGAGAAGCTGCCGCTCTCCATCCTGGCCGAGGCGGGTGCCGACGGCGCGCTCACCGGCCGCTATGCGGTGGGCGGCTACAACGTGGGCAGCGTCGATCTGATGCTCAAGCTCATCGCGCTCGCCAAGTAAGCGCGCACGGCAACCTCCGCCGATACAGAAGCGGCCGCGGATCCCTTGCGATCCGCGGCCGCTTTTCTTGTGCCGCAAACGGCTCCCTTGCCCACAAGAGGTCTGGACCCTTTGGAGCGCATTCATGCACGGGGCCCGGCCGCGCTGATCGCGCAGCCGGGCCCCGTCTCGCATCATATGGACGGAATCGGGTCCTTACGCCTCCATCAAGCCTGCGTAGGCGGCGCCGATAAGACCGGCGTCGTTGCCGAGCGAGGCGATCTCGATCGGGGTGTCAGCGCAGACGGACAGCGTGTAGTACTTGAAGCGCTCGACGAGCTTGTCCAAGAACAGATCGCCCGCAGCGGACAGGCCTCCGCCGAGCACGATGGCCTCGGGGTCGACCGTGCAGGCCAGGTTGGCGAGCGCCAGGCCGAGGTACTCGACCATGGTGTCAACGGCCGCGGCAGCAGCCTCGTCGCCCGCCTGATAGGCGTCAAACACGCTCTTGGAGTCGGAGGGGCCGGAGAGCTCGACCGGCTGGGCGCCGCGCTTCTCGCACTCCATCTTGTAGGAGTTCACCACGCCGGTCGCCGAGGCGTACTGCTCGAGGCAGCCGCGACGGCCGCAGCCGCAGACGCGCTCCTCTGCCGGGTTCACGCAGGTGTGGCCGACCTCGCCGCCAGCGCCGTTGGCACCGCCGATCACCTTGCCGTCGATGACCACGCCGGCACCGATGCCCGTGCCGAGCGTGACGAGGGCCATGCTGCGATGGCCGAGCGCCGAGCCGCGCCACATCTCGCCGAGCGCGGCCGCGTTCGCATCGTTGACGAACGCCACGGCAGCACCCTCGAAGGCCGCCTTGAGCGCAGCGCCCAGACCGGGCAGGTCGAGCGATGCGTTGGCGATCAGCTTGACGTTGCCGTCATCGGGCACGGGGCAGGGCACGGCCAGGCCGATGCCCTTGAGGACGACGTCGCCATCCTGGGCGTCCAGCAGGCTCTTGATGCCGTCGATGACCGCCGCGTAACCCGCCTCGTCAATCAGCGGCGGCGTGGGAACGCTCAGCTTGGAGAGCACCTCGCCGTTACGGTTGACCAGGCCTTCCTTGACGGTCGTTCCTCCGACGTCGATGCCCACGAACAGTTCCTCGGCCATATGCGGCCCCCTTTCTGGATATGTATCGGTGCCACCCATGATACCGCGCGGATATGCCGTTTTGGCCGTGTTCGGCGAGCGGCACGGACGGGCGGAAAACGGAGGCGCCGCGCTCGGTCCAGGCTTACGCGGCGAATCCCGCTGCCAGCTCCCTGTCGAGCGCCGCCTTCAAGTCGTCCTCATCAAGCTCCAGGTCGACCTCGAGCCTCAGCGGAGTGCCAGCACCCGTGAAATGAAACACTGTGGGCACCGTCTTCACCCCGTGCCGGTCGCGAAACGCCGCGAGCGCCTCATCCGCATCGGTATTCGTGCTGTCCAGGTAATAGAGGTCGACGCCGCGGTCGGCGAAGACCTGTGCCATCGACGGCAGCAGCCTGCGGCACCAGCGGCACGTCGGGCGACCGATATACAGGTAGAAGTCCTCTCCCGCACCCTCTTTCGCCTCAGCCTCGGCCGCACAGATCCCGATGAATCCCGCGGCAGCCTTGTCGTATGTCGCGAGTTCGCGCTGCAGGCGCTCGTCCTCATCGGACGCCGTCGTAGCCGGCGTGAGCTCGCAAACACCGTCGAGCGAGCATGCGCCCGCAACCTGATCCATGTCGCCCATGGCAACCCCTTTCGAACGTGACCGTCGCATCCATCATACCCGCCACGACAGGCGGGCGGACGCCGGTCGTACACGAGCGCGTCCCGCACCGCGAACGGCCATGACGTGACAGGACGCAGCCGCGACCCGCCGGAGGCATGTATAGCTCCAGCGCAGACGCCCCCCGACTTCTACGACGCGGCGGCCGCGACCCGCCGGAGGCATGTATAGCCCTAGGGCGCGATTTTTTCGAGCGATTCCCCCATCGCCCGAAGAGCCCCTGCAAAACCGCAGTTGTTTCCTGCGACGTTGTTGAGGTGTGTTTCCATAGGTGCAAAAGGGCACCGAAAAATCGCGCCCCGGAGCGTACGACGGTCCCAGGCATCCTCGCCTCTCGAAAAAGAATGCACGAATCAAAATGAAACCTGCGGGAACGTCCCAAAATATACAGCGGCCCGCTTTGGCTGCTTTGCCAGCCAAAGCGGGCCACCGCGGTTTCGCACCATCCAGTCCGCACCGTCTCCGGATGCCTCGGGCGCACCGCCTACGACAGCTTGACGATAGGGGCGAACCCCTTCATAAGGCGCTTGGTCTGGCCGCTCTTCTCAAACTGGACCTCGATCATGTCGCCTTCCGCAGCGATGACCTTGCCCACGCCAAATGTCTTGTGACTCACCGTGTCGCCGGGCGCGAACACCTCGGCGGCGCGCGCCGCATCAGGACGGCGCTGCTCGACGGCGGATGTTGCAGCCGCACGACCGCGGGGGCGCGCAGCGCCCTGTCCGCTGCCGAACGTCGCAGGCTTCAAGCCCGCATCGGGGCTGATACCGGTATGGCGTGACGTGCCGCCGCCCGTCGAGCGCGTGTACGATCCGAACACGCGCCCGCCGTACATCTCTGAGCCCAAGCCGGAACCGAACGTCCCGCGGCGATCGCCGCGCTTCTCCCATCCGGTCCCCTCGAATCCCGAAGAGCCGATGCCCGAAAACTCGATATGGTCCTCGGGAATCTCGTTCACAAAGCGCGAGCGCGGATTGGCCTGCGTCGATCCGTACGTGCGCCGCGTCGCCGCATATGTAAGGAACAGGCGCTTGCGCGCACGCGTGATAGCCACGTAGGCAAGGCGGCGCTCCTCCTCGAGCTTGGCGGGGTCATCGGCCGAGGCGAATCCGGCAACATGGGGGAAGATGCCCTCCTCCATACCCGCTACGAACACGACGGGAAACTCCAAGCCCTTGGCGGAGTGCACCGTCATCATCGTGATCGCGCTCGTCTGACCCGACAGCGCGTCCAGGTCGGAGCGCAACGCCAACCACTCCATGAGAGCAGGCAGGGCAGCGCACGAGAGCGGACCATACGTCTGCTCGATCTCATCGGCCTGCGCGGTGGCCGTCGTCGCCGCATCGCCACCTTGAGCGACGGAAACCGCCGGCGCATCCGCCGTGTCGACCACGCCGGCGTCACGCAGCTCCTCGAGGCTCTCGAGCGTGCCTTCGATGTCCTCGTGGGTCTCCTCGAACTCAGCCGCGACGCCCAGGAATTCCTGGATGTTCTCGGCGCGGCTCTCGGCCTCCATGGTGCCCTCCGCGCGCAGGGCCTGCAGCAGCCCGGTGCGGTCGACAATCGCCTCGATCACATCTTTGAGCTCGCCGTCCATACGACGGCCCTCGCGCACGATGTTCACGAAATCGCCGAGGCCGCGACGCACCTTGGCCGAGAACATGGACGTCTCCGCGCACGCCAGCTCGCACGCCTGGAAAAACGAGCAGCGGTTCGCGGCGGCAAGGATCTCGATCTTGGAGATGGATGTCGATCCGATGCCGCGGCGCGGCGTGTTGATAACCCGCTTGACGCTCATCTCGTCAGCGGGATTCACGACCATCTTGAGATAGGCCATGACATCGCGGATCTCCGCGCGGTCGAAGAAGCGCGTGCCGCCCACGATCTTGTACGGAACGCCCGCGCGCAGGAACATGTCTTCGAGGATGCGCGACTGGGCGTTGGTGCGGTAGAACACCGCCATGTCGTCATAGCCCGTGCCAGTGCCGTGGAGCTTCTCGATTTCGGCGGCGATCCAGCGTCCCTCGTCGCGCTCGTCGCTCGCCTGGTAGGCCTGGATCTTCTCGCCGTCACCCGCATCGGTGAACAGGCGCTTGTCCTTGCGCTGCGAGTTGTGGCGCACCACCGCGTTGGCCGCCGCCAGGATGTGCCCCGTGGAGCGGTAATTTTGCTCGAGCTTGACCACGCGCGCATCGGGGAAATCCTTCTCGAAGTCCAAGATGTTGGAGATGTCCGCACCGCGCCAGCTGTAGATGGACTGGTCGTCATCGCCCACGACCATGAGGTTATGGTACTTGGCGGCGAGCAGGTTGGCGATTTCATACTGCACGTGGTTGGTGTCCTGGTACTCGTCCACGCTGATGTAGCGGAAGCGCTCCTGGTAGCGGTCGAGCACCTCGGGACGCGTGCGCAAAAGCTCCAGGGCGCGCACGAGCAGGTCATCGAAATCCATGGCGTTTGCCGCACGCAGCCGGCGCTCGAGCTCGGCGTAGACGCGGGCGGCCTTCTCGGTCTTGGGGTCATCGGCGCGCTGAGCGAGCTCCTCAGGCCCCACCATGGCGTTTTTGGCCGCCGAGATCTTGCCGCGAATCATGTTGAGGGGATATTGCTTTTGATCGATATCCATGCTCGCCATGATGTCGCGCACCAAGCGGCGCGAATCGTCGTCATCGTAGATGGTGAACTGACCGGTATAGCCCAAAAGGTCGGCGTCTTCGCGCAGCATGCGCACGCACATGGCATGGAAGGTGCACACCCACATGCCGCGCGTGCCGCCGGGCAGAAGCCCCTGCAGGCGCTCGCGCATCTCGGCGGCAGCCTTGTTGGTGAAGGTGATGGCCAGGATCTGCCAGGGGCGGACGCCCAGGTCAGCGATCATATGGGCGATTCGGTAGGTGAGCACGCGCGTCTTGCCCGACCCTGCGCCCGCGAGCACGAGCAGCGGCCCCTCGGTGGCGAGCACCGCGTCGCGCTGGGCAGGGTTCAGGCTGTCGATATCGAGCTGCGGGCGCGGCGGAGCTGCGGGCGCATCGTAGATGTCGAGCGGGACCTGCTCGACAGCCGCAGGCTCTGCCTCGCGCGCAAGCTGCATGTTCTTTTCCCACGGAAGCTGTAGGGGCATACGCGACCTCCGGATATCGAATCGGCGCCTCCTGCGGGATGCGCCATATGTTGAGCCAAATCAGTATAGCCGCCCGCGAGGACACCACAGCGTAAAAACACCTGCGGCGGGGCCGTCCGGGTCAGGGCGCCCGGCGGTTAAAACACCCTAGGGATTATTTTACATGGCGCATGAAGAACCATGCGCCATGTAAAATAATCCCTAGGGTGTTTTAACCGTAAAATAATCCCTAGGGTGTTTTAACTCTGAGTCGACCCTGCCGGGCCGGAGGCCTTCACGCTACAGCGACCACAGCAGGCGCATGCCGATCGTCACGAGCGGCACGGTAATGAGCGACAGCGCCGTCGACGTCATGACGAGCTTCGAGGCGAAGGGCGCGTCGGCATGGTACTTCTCGGCGAGCATCGCCGTGGTGCTCGCCGCGGGCATGGCGGACAACAGCACGCACACCTCGGCGGAGAAGGCGTCGACCGGCAGCAGGTGCAGCACCACAGCCACGATGATGGGGATGGCGATCAGGCGCTCGAAGCTGTAGACAAGCGCCTCGCGGTCGAGCATCTCGCGCAGCGGACACTCGCTGATGATGGCACCGACCACGAACATGCTGAGCGCCGTGTTGCAGCCGCCGATAAAATCGACGGCACCGACGATCGGCTCGGGCAGCGTGAAGCCCGCGCTGTACCAAGCCATCACGGCAAAACCGATGAAAATCGACAAGACGCAGGGGTGCAGCAGCACGCGGCGCACGGCATGGCGGTCCTTGGTGCCCGCAAACATGCTCACGCCGTACGTCCACATGAGGATGCGCTGCGGCAGCAGGAACACCGCCGCGCACAGCAGGCCCTGCGAGCCGAAGTACGCCTCGGCCACCGGCATGCCGATGAGCCCGGCGTTGGACACCATGATGCCGTACTTCAGGCAGGCGCGATGGCTCTCCTCGGTCCCGCGGAAGAACACATGGTTCCACAGGGCGTAAAACAGCTGCAGGACGCAGGCGATGGCCAGCACGGATATCGTCATCTTGAGGATCTCCGGCGTGATCGCCATCTCGAAGGAGCCGATGATCGAGGCGGGCATCACTACGGCCATGATCACGTCGACCAGATGCGCTCGCGTCATCGCGTCGAGCGTCTTGCGCAGACCGAGATAATAGCCCACGGCCGTCATGATGAAGATCTCGATCTGAATCGCGATCATCTCCATGCCGACGCCGTCCCCCTTTCGCAAAGCGACAAGATTGTACCTAGCACCGACTTGTCGCTACAGGCCCAAGGTGGGAACGAGACCGAGGAAGTACACGAGCACGAGGACGCCCAGCACGATGCGGTACACGCCGAAGCCCTTGAAGTCGTGACGGCGCACGAAGCCCATGAGCCAGCGGATGGCGAGCAGCGACACGACAAAGGCGGTAAGGCAGCCGACGACCATGATGCCGATCTCGTTGGAACCGAAGGTGCCGCCGTCCATCACCAGGTACTTGACGAGCTTGAGGGCGCTCGCGCCGAACATGACCGGCACGGCCAGGAAGAACGTGAACTTGGAGGCGACGGTACGGGTGCAGCCCAGCAGCAAGCCGCCGATGATGGTGGAGCCGGAGCGCGACGTGCCGGGGATGAGCGAGAGGACCTGGAAGCAGCCGATGCCGAGCGCCGTCTTCCAGGAGAGGTCCTCGAGCGTGGTGATGCGGCCGAAGTCGGTATCCCCGCTCTCATCCACCGACGGGCGAGCGGGAGCGGCGAAGTGCGATCCGGCAGGGCGGCCCACCGTCAGCTCGCCGCTTTCAATCATCTGCTGACGACGGCGGGCGCGCCAGTTCTCGATGACGATGAAGGCGATGCCGTAGACGATGAGTGCGGCGGCCACGACGATGGAGCTGTACAGGTGCTCCTCCATGAAGTCGTCGAGCGGAATGCCGACCGCCGCTGCCGGGATGCAGCCGAGCACGATCTTGCCCCACAGCTTCCAGGTGTTGCGGCGACCCTCGCGGCCCTTGGACGGGCTGAACGGGTTGAGCTCGTGGAAGAACAGGACGCACACCGCGAGAATGGCGCCCAGCTGGATGACGACCTGGAACATGTTCCAGAACTCTTGGGAAACGTTCAGCTTGATGAACTCGTCAACCAGGATGAGATGGCCGGTCGACGAGATGGGCAGCCACTCGGTAATGCCCTCGACGACGCCCAAAAACGCTGATTTCAACAGCTCGATGATATCCACAGTATGCCTTTCGCCAGACTGCCGCGGGCGCACCGCGGCGGGAGGTATCGAATCCGAAGTTCCATTATCGCCTGCATAGGACACCAAGGCGAAAAAGCCGCATCGTTTACAGATTCATCGCGCGGTCACACACCTTCGAGGGTATAACCAAGGCATCACGAGCCGGATAGCGCACGCACGGCGCGCGCCGGACGAAGGAGGTAACCATGAACGAAGGCTATTCCAAGGTATTCGTTTCGCTCGACGGCACCGAGCAGCAGGACTTCGTGCTTGCCCGCGCGATCAAGGTCGCAGCGAACAACGGGGCCAAGCTCATCATCGGCCACGTGATCGA
>CASEEY010000063.1:0-374 GCA_949287055.1 uncultured Collinsella sp. | reverse complement strand
TCCTACCCGGTCGACCTCATCGCCGGCCTGGAAGAGTCGTTCCGCAACTCCATCGCCGAGCAGCTCCAGGAGGCCGAGGAGAACCCTGACATCCCCGAGGTCCAGGTCATCGTCAAGGCCGGCCGCATCCGCGAGACCCTGAAGGACGAGATGCTTGACGTCATCCAGCCCGACCTGGTCATGTGCGGTGCACGCGGCCTGTCCTCCATCAAGTACGCGCTGCTCGGCTCGATCTCGACGTTCCTGCTGCGCAGTACGGAATGCGATATCTTGGTCGTGAAGTAACCGACCACCCCATCGCGGGCGGCCGGGGAATCCCTGCGCGGACGTCCTCGCCGCAGGCGGCTGCGGAATGTCCGCGAAGGGATTCCCCG
>CASEEY010000062.1 GCA_949287055.1 uncultured Collinsella sp. | reverse complement strand
CAAACATGACCCGCCCCCATTTTCTCAATCCGACCCGACAACCAAGAATCGGCGCATTCCGCACCGGATTCGTGGTTTGCGTAACAACCACAACGAAACCCGTGCTCCGTAGGATTGAATCAGCACTATCCGACGCGGATCAGGAGGGATTCGTATGGAGCAATGGGACGTTGTCGTCATCGGCGCGGGCGTGGTCGGCTCCGCCGTGGCACGCGAGCTCGCACGCTACCGCTTGCGGGTCGCCGTGCTCGAGAAGGAGCTCGACGTGGCCTGCGGCAACAGCAGCCGCAACACCGGCATGCTGCACGCCGGATTCACCTACAAGCCCGGCTCCCTCAAGGCCGAATGCGCCGTCGAGGGCAACAAGGAGTTCGATCAGGTCGCCGCTGAGCTCGGCGTGCCGTTCAAGCGCACCGGCAAGCTCGTCGTGGGCTTCACCGACCACGACATGGAGAACATCCTCAAGTTCAAGGCGATCGGCGAACAGAACGGCGTCGAGGGCATGCGCATCATCGACAAGGATGAGATCGAGCGCATCGAGCCGCACGCCGGCGGCGAGTTCGCCATGTACGTGCCCTCCTCGGGCATCCTCGACCCCATGGCCTACACCATCGCGCTCGCCGACAACGCGGCGCAAAACGGTGTGAAGTTCTTCTTCGACCGCAAGGTCACCGCCATCGAGCGCTACATCGCCAACGACTGCTACCTCGTCCACACCCCTTCCGGCGCGTTCCGCACCAAGTGGGTCATCAACTGCGCGGGCGCCTATGCCAGCCAGATCTCCGAGATGCTCGGCTATCCCAACTACCCGGTTCGCGGCTTCAAGGGCGAGTACTTCGTGCTCGACAAGAAGGCCGGCGAGTTCCTGAAGATCCCCGTCTACCCCGCTCCCAATGATAAGGGCGGCTTCTCCACGCACGCCACGCCTACCGTCGACGGCAACATCCTCGTGGGTCCGGACTCCTATGTCACCGAGGACTGGGAGGACTACAAGTGCACCAAGGACCATCTGGACGGCCTTATTCGCGATGGCTCCAAGATGTTCAAGCAGATGCGCCGCGAGTATTTCATCCGCAACTTTGCCGGCATCCGCTGGAAGCGCGTGGACGAAGACGGCAACGTGCTCGACTTCAAGCTCGAAAGCGACCAGCAGCACAACCCCAACACCGTCAACCTCGTGGGCATCGAGTCCCCGGGCGTCACCTGCGCCCTGCCGTTGGCACGTCGCGCCGTCGCCCGCCTGGTCGAGGTCGAGAAGCCTCAGGTCAACGAGAACTTCGACCCGGTGCGCCCAGCTCCCAAGCGCTTCTACGACATGACGCGCGAGGAGCAGGCCGCGGCCATCGCCGAGGATCCCGAGTACGGCGAGATCGTATGCCGCTGCGAGACGGTGACGCGCGCCGAGATCCGCCGCGCCATCAACAACCCGCTCGGCGTCCACACGGTCACGGGCATCAAGAACCGCACGCGCGCCACCATGGGCCGCTGCCAGGGTGGGTACTGCGAGACCCGCATCACCGAGATGATCGAGCAGGAGCTGGGCATCAGGCCCACCGACGTGCGCTTCAACCACGCCGGATCCTATATGTTCACCGGACCCGTCCGCGGCGCGCAGGCGCCGGGCGAGGCCGCCGAAGGGAGCGTGAGCGCATAATGAAGCACGTAGACGCTGTCATCGTCGGAGGCGGTCCCGCCGGACTCGCCGCAGCCATCGAGCTGCGCCGCAAAGGCATCGACGACATCCTCATCCTCGAACGCGAGAAGAAGCCCGGCGGCATCCTGCGCCAGTGCATCCATGACGGTTTCGGCCTGACGCGCTTCGGCGAGACCCTCTCGGGCCCCGAGTACGCCGCGCGCTTCGTCCGTGAGGCCGAGGCCCTCCAGATTCCCTGCCTCACCGACACCACGGTGCTCGAGATCACACCCGACCGCCACGTGTACGCTTCCTCTTCGGAGCACGGCATGATGGAGTTCGAGGCCGGCGCAATCGTCCTCGCCATGGGTTGCCGTGAGCGCACCCGCGGCGCGATCAGCATCCCCGGCACCCGTCCGGCCGGCGTGTACACCGCCGGCGTGGCGCAGGCATACATCAACCTTAAGAACAAGATGGTGGGCCGTCGCGTGGTCATCCTGGGCTCCGGCGACATCGGCATGATCATGGCGCGCCGTATGACGCTCGAGGGCGCCAAGGTGCTCGGCGTGTTCGAGGTTCAGCCGTACGCGAGTGGTCTGCCTCGCAACGTCGAGCAGTGCCTGAACGACTACGGCATCCCCCTGTCGCTGTCCCACACCGTCACCGACATCCGCGGCACCGATCGCCTGGAGAGCGTCGTGATCTCGCAGGTCGATGACCATATGCAGCCAATTCCCGGCACCGAGCAGGAATACGAGTGCGACACCCTCATCCTGTCGGTCGGCCTCATCCCCGAAAACGAGCTGACCTGGATGGCCGGCGCCGAGAAGGATCCGGGCACGAGCGGCGCGGCGGTGGACGAGAACTACCAGACCACCGTTCCGGGCATCTTCGCTGCAGGCAACGTACTACACGTGCACGACCTCGTTGACTTCGTGTCGCTCGAGGCCGAGGCGCTGGCCGACGGCGCGGCGCGCTTCATCCGCGAGGGCTCCCTGCCCGCATGCGAGCTCGCCGTGCGCGGCAACGAGCTCGTCGGCGGCCTTACGCCTTCGCGCATCAGCGGCACCGGCGACGTCACCGTCTCGTTCCGCGTGCGTCGGCCGCTGCGCAACTGCACCGTGGAGCTCGTGCAGGGCGACACCGTCGTCAAGCGCCGCCGCATGCCCAAGGCGCTGCCCGCCGAGATGATCCAGATCAAGCTCAAGGCAGACGATCTCAACCAAACCGACGACCTGGAGGTGAAGGTGTCATGCTAAGGGAATTCACCTGCATCATGTGCCCTCAGGGGTGCGACATCTCCGTCGAGCTGGACGGCACGACCATCACCAGCATCACGGGCAACAAGTGCGCCAAGGGTGAAGCGTACGTCACGCAGGAGATCGAGAATCCCATGCGCAACATTGCGACCTCCGTGCTTATCGACGGCGGCGAGCTGCCGCTGGCAAGCGTGCGCCTGTCGAACGTCATCCCGAAGGACCGCATCTTCGACGTCATGGCTGAGATTCGCCGCGTGGAGCTTCCCGCCCCCGTCCACGAGGGCGACGTGGTGATCCACGACGTGCTGGGCCTCGGTGCAGACGTCATCATCACGAAGGACGTCGACGTCGCGTAAGCGAGAGCACGCACTATACGCCATGAGACGAGCGGGGCGCTCCGGTTCGGCCGGACGCCCCGCTCATTCGTATCGTTTTATATTGTCTATTGACCTGCGAGAACCACTACCCCCGTTTAGGGGACGGTTTTGCTGATCCGCTTTGAGTAGAGACGCGCATACAGCTAATAAACCCGCTGGTAGAGAGACTGTCCAAAAAAGTGATACTCGGCAGGTCGTTCTAAATCCGTCCCCTAAACGGGGGTATTGAAATCTGCGGCTTGCCTCGAGGCCCTTCAGCATGTCCTAGCGGTTCTCGATGCTCCCGATATTCTTGAGCTCGATGGAAATCAGGCCGTTCGGCTCGTTGACAAACTGCACGTATTCGGTGTTGCGAAGCATCTCGGCCGGAAACGTGATCTCGATGCCCGTGTCCGTACGGATTTTGTGGTTGCGCACCGCCGCGCGCTCCACCTGCGCACGCTCCACCGGAACGCGCTCGGGCAGCTGCTCCTCGCGCATCTCCGCAGCAAAGCGCTCGCGCATCGCGGGCTCGTCCTCGAAGATCTCGTCGGCCAAATCCCACGGCGCGATCACCTCGTCCTCCTCGACGCGCTCCGCCACGACCTCTTTGGCGCGCGCGAGCGCCACCGCGCTGTTGGCGCCATGCTCCTCGGCGACCTCCGCGACGATGCGGGTCACCGTATCGATGACCTCCTTGCCCGAGACGCCAGTAGCGCACTGCAGCAGGCCGTCCGGAATGATCATGGTGTCCGTACCGGCGATCTTGCGCTTCTTGTCCTGGTAGAAGATCTCCATTGAGCTGGCGCGCACGAGCGCGTAGCTCGTGATCTTCTGCGAGGGGCTCGGCAGGATGGCGTAATGCCGGGCGATGTCGTTGCGCACCTCGCCGCCCTCGCGCGCCACCTCGTGCATGAACGCCATGCGGCTGCCCATGAGCAGCACCGCGAACCACCGCACGTCGTCATCGTCATCGAAGTCGGCGACCAAGATGTCGGTCGACTCGGCCTTGTCGGCACGAGCGAGCTCGCCGGCGAAGAACTCGGCGATCTGGCAGGACAGGTCCACGAACTCGCGGTCGCCGAACAGATATGCCTTGACCTCCTCGGCAAAGGCGCTGTCCTCGGCAAACGAGCCGCGCCTGTTGTCGGGGCTCACGCGAGCGCGCCGCAGGTGCGAGGTCACAAATGAACGCACCGCGCGGGTATCCAAATCGAGCTCGCGCGCGCTCATGACGTTGACCGCCGACTCGAAGTCGAGAATGTGCAGGATGGCATGGTTGATCTTCATGCAGAGGTCTCCTTTGCGTCGGGTAAGGCCTGCAAAGTATACCAATCCCGCGTGGAGATGGCCCTCCGACGAATCCGTCACGTGCCCGAATCGTCCCGCTGCTCCTCGCCATCGCCTTCGCCGGAATCATCGCCCAACCCCGGCAGGAAGGTTTCCACCAGGTTTGAAGCAGCATCCGAGACGCGGTCGATCGTCGCGACGCGGGCGAGCGCCTTCAGGACGTCCATGACAAATGCGCGCTGTTCGGGCGCAAGCGCTTCGGCCGCATCGCGGATGGCGGGCAGGCTGGTACGCCAGGTTTCGCGAATGTCGGCAAACCGCATTGCACCGGGAACGCTCAGAACGTCGAAGAGCGTATCGATAAACGATGCGCGCTCTTCGGCCGTGAAGCGGTCCATCCAGTCCGAAATCGTCGCCGCAAAATACCGGGAGCTCGCCGAGAGCCCATCGGCGACGCGAAACGCGCACCCGTCGACCTCCCACAGAAACGGATTGTGCTGCAGAACCGAGATGCCGTCGCTCTCCACGACCGTGAAGTCGCGCTCGGTGTCCATGATGAGGCCGATGATGGAGGACTTGGGAACGACCTTCTCCACGCGCTCGCGCACACGCTGGTAACCCTCACTCGCCAGGAACTCCTCGTTGAACCCGGGGCCATCGTGCGAGTACACGCGCACGATACGCTCCTGGACGCTCGCATCGACGCAGGACGCGGCGTAGACCGCCAGGTTGCCGCCCTTGGAGTGGCCGCCCAGGTAAAGCGGGCCGTCTAGCGCCGACGCAACGCGTTCCACATACGCATGGGCCTCGCGCTGCGAGGGAACCGGGCAGCGCGAGGCCATGTTGAAGTCCTCATGCCATCCCACGAGCGTCGAGTCCGTTCCACGGAAGGCGATAAACGCCCCGCCTCCGGGCAGCAGAAACGTCATCGCCGCAAACTGCTCGGCGGAATCGCGGTCGGTCCGAAACGCGAACAGGCACAGCCGCGCGTCGCGGAAGCGCGGGCTGGAGCACACGGCAAACAGCAGGTCCCGACTGCCCTCGGGATCCCAGTTCGTGCCGAACATGGTGTCGAAATCCTCCGCGCGCATCAGCTCGTGCAGCGCGATACCTCCGCGCGTATGCGAGAGGCACAGAGCGGAGTTCAGGCGATAGTACGACATCCACGAGAAGACCAAGCTGTCGAGCGTGCAAAACGGACGATCGGCAAAGGTGTCGTGAACGGTCTGGGCATAGGTGAGGAAGTTTCCCGGCTTGCCCGTGCGGGCCTGCGCCGCCTCGACATCCCGCGCCTCGTCGGCAACGGACGCCGCCACGGGATCGGAGGTGTCGCTCAGCATCGGCATATGGTTTGATACGCGGTCGGGAAGGATCGAAGCGAGCGCGGAGACGATCCTCGACGGAGCCGAGGGCGAGGGCGCAGGCGCGGCGGAATCGGCGGGCTCGCACGCGCCCGCGGGCTCGTCAGGCTTATCTGGTACCGGGCCGACGGACGGCTCCGCCCCATCGCCAGACATAGCGAAGTCGGCAGGCCGCTCCGCCCCATGATCCAACATATCCATCATACGTGCCCCTCTGCCCTCGATACCAGACACCCCTATGCTACTCCCTCCGCAAGCGCGACAAGATGGCAACAAGATGGTGCTAGGTGCAAACTTGTTGCCTCGAGGGCGGCGAGGGGCCGGGCGACAAGATGATGCCAGGTGCACCCTTGTCGCTAGGTGCGCCCTTGCCGGGCGGGATACAAGGGACCGCACGGCAGGGTCGTGCAGCGCCCTTGAAGACACGCTTCGAATTTCGGTTTCGGTCTCGCCTGCTCAGCGGATAAACCACGCCGAGGTATCGCGTGGGACGGAACCGTCATCCGCCAGCGGCGCAGATGCGATCAGCAACTCGCCTGCGGGGGCAGGAACGGGCGCCGACCCGAAGTTCGTCACGCTCACCACAACGCGCCCGTCGGATGCCGGGCGCTCGTAGGCGATGACGTGCTCGGGCGTGTCGCCCAACGCCGCGTCGTCGACCCAGGTGCACGAGGTGTCGCCCGTGGAGGCCAACAGCTCGGAGCGCAGCGCAAGCACGCGCCGGTAGAACGACAGCATGGAATCGGCATCGGCGCGCTCGGCATCGACGGCGTGCGCGGCAAACCACAACGGCTGCGGCAGGTGGGGCGCGGCGGGTGTCGTCGCGGCATCCTGCCCACCGACGGCAAGAACCGAAAACCCAAACGAGCCCGTCGCGCCGTCGCCAAACGACGGGTCCCACGCGGCCGGCCGCGGCGTATCGTCAGCGACCCACGGAAGCGGCACCCGGCATCCGTCACGGCCCTTGATGGCATCGCCGTGCGCCGTACGGCGCGCCTGCGGATCCTCCAGACGATCCCACGGGATGGTTGCGACCTCGAACAGACCGAGCTCCTCACCCTGATAGATATAGGCAGAGCCGGGAAGCCCCATCTCCATGAGCAGCGCCGCTCGCGCGCGACGGGTCCCCAGCGCGCGATCCTCCGGGTAGGTCGCGCCGTCGCGCAGCAACCAGTCGGCCGCGAGCTGATGATGCGTACTCGCCTTGACCTGAGGCAGCCCGTAGCGCGTGGCATGACGCGGCACGTCATGATTCGAGAGCACCCACGTGCTCGTCGAGCCGGAGAGCTCGGCACAGGACAGGCCCTCCTCGATGGCGCGGCGGAAGTCGGCAGCAAACCAGTCCGCCTTGGCGAACTCAAAGTTGAACACCTGACCGAGCTCATCGGGCGAGGCGTAGAGGCGCTGGTGATCGGGCGTCACCCACGCCTCGGCGACGGCGAAGCGCGGCGGCTCGTACTCGTTGAAGATGCGGCGCCACGAGCGGTAGATCTCGTGCACCTCGGGGCGGTCCCATAAGGGGTTGTCCGCGTTGCCGCTCCCCTGCTTGGGCGCTTGGTCGAGCTCGTCGAGCGGACGGCTCGTCAGGTCCTTCGCCAGGGCATGTGCCACGTCCACGCGGAACCCGTCGACGCCGCGGTCGCACCAAAAGCGCAGCGTGCGCTCGAACTCCTCGCGCACGTCGGGATGCTGCCAGTTGAGGTCGGGCTGCTCGGCGGCAAACAGATGCAGGTACCATTCGCCGTCCTCGACGCGCTCCCACGCCGAGCCGCCGAAACACGACATCCAGCCGTTCGGGGGAAGCTCGCCGTGCTCCCCGCGGCCAGGCCGGAAGATGTAGCGTTCGCGTTCGGGCGAGCCGGGGCCCGCGGCGAGCGCCGCCTGGAAGAATCGGTGCTTGTTTGAGGTGTGGTTGGGCACGATGTCCACGATCACGCGGATGTCGTGGGCATGCGCGGCGGCGACAAGCTCATCGAAATCGTCGAGCGTGCCCAGGCGCGGGTCAACGGCACGGTAATCGATGACGTCGTACCCGCCGTCGGCGAGCTCGGAAGGATAGAACGGTGAGAGCCAGATGGCATCGATGCCGAGTTCGGCGAGATAGTCGATCCCGGCGGTCACCCCGCGGATATCGCCCAAGCCGTCGCCGTCGGCATCGCGGAAACTGCGCGGATACACCTGGTACACGACAGCCTGCTTCCACCATTCGATTGCGTTGAGCGCCATGGCTACCTCCTGCTCGTATCGATCGTCGGGGCCATTCTATCGCGCCATGCTTGTACGAACAAGAATGGCGCGATAGCAAAATGCGACTGGTTTTAAAGCAGGATATGACGGGGCGCGAGGGTGGTGGTCGGTCGGCAGACTGGCAACCTGTTGGCGATCGGCGATCAGCCTGCCGGTCAGGTGTCGGTACGCAGCCGGTCGGCTGCCGGTCAGGTGTCGGTCGGCTGCCGATCATTTGCTGGCAGGCATTCGGTCGGTTGGCCGCCGGTCGGTGTCCGGTCAATCAACTGCCGACTTACCGACTGTCGGTCGGCGCCCGGTCGGCCGGCTGTCGGAGCCCACCGCCGCACAAGCCGATGAGCGCCGACGCAGCCAGCACATTCAGCTAACGCAGCTGCGCGCGGTCGATGACCTCGGACAGCGCCGCAGCGGAGCGGTGCAGCTCGCTGAGCTCCTCGTCGTCAAGCGAAATGGGCACGCGGCACTCGATGCCGGCACGGCCGATGATCGTGGGCATGGAGATAGCGATGTCGGAAAGACCGTACTCCCCCACCATGAGGCTCGAGACGGGCAGGATGCACTTCTCGTCGCCCATGATCGCCCGGCACAGGCGCTGGACCGACATCGCGATGCCGTAATACGTCGCGTGCTTGCGCGCGATGATCTCGTAGGCGGCATGGCGGACCTCGTCGGCGATACGCGCCTCGGTCGCCTCGTGGTCGAAGTGGCCGCGCATCTCGCAGAAGTCCTTGAGCGGCACGCCGGCAACGTCGGCGCTCGACCACACGGCAAGTTCGGAGTCGCCGTGCTCGCCGATGATGTACGCCTCGACATCGCGCGGATCAACGCCCAGATGATCGCCGAGTGCCTCCTGCAGGCGGGCGGTGTCGAGCACGGTGCCCGAACCGATCACGCGACTCTCGGGCAGGCCGGACATCTTGATGGCGGCATAGGTGAGCACGTCGACCGGGTTGGAAACGATGAGCAGGATGCCCTCGAATCCGACCTCCCGGATGCGCGGGACGATGCTGCGGTAGATGGCGACGTTCTTGTTCACCAGGTCCAGACGCGTCTCGCCAGGCTTCTGCGCAGCGCCCGCTGTCACCACGATGATCGCCGCATCGGCGGCATCCTCGTAGTCACCGGCGTAGATGCGCATGGGATGCGCGAACGGCGCTCCGTGGCTGATGTCGAGCGCCTCGCCCTCGGCACGGGCGCGGTCCACATCGATGAGGACCATCTCGGAAAACAGGCCGCTTTGCATGAGGGCGAACGCCGACGACGAGCCGACGAACCCGCATCCGACGACGGCGACTTTTCTATCGTAGACCATGGCAGTCCCCCTAATTCAATCGGGATTGGTATCGGTACCACGGTGTCAAATATAACCGCAACGCGCGAGCCTAAACGCACCGCCGCCATTTCCTACCATTCTTATAACATTTACACATTACGGAAGTGCTTTACCACCAGGAGGGCGAGGCAGCCGCCGCCGGGACGGGCTCGCAGCAAGGCTGATGGGGACGCGCTCCTTGGTTGGTTGGGGACGTGTTCCTCCCAACCCATTATGGGTTGAATGGGGACGTGTTCCCTCCAACCCATTTTGGGTTGAATGGGGACGCGTTCCTTCCAACCCATCGTGCGGCAGCGCCTGGGTTGAGCGGGGACATGTTCCCTCCGACCCATTGCGTGATGGCGTCGAGATGCCTGAAGGACCCTGATAAAGCACAAACGAGTTGGAAGGGGCACGTCCCAAAATGAGCTGGA
>CASEEY010000061.1 GCA_949287055.1 uncultured Collinsella sp. | reverse complement strand
TTTTTGCAGCCGGTGCTTTAACTACGCGACCGAGGACGAGTGCGCCATCTGCCAGGACGCTTCGCGCGACCATACGCGCATCTGCGTGGTCTCCGAGCCTCGTGACGTGTCGGCGATCGAGCGCACGGGCAGCTATCGGGGCCTGTACCACGTGCTCGGCGGCGTGATCAGCCCGATCGACAAGATCGGCCCGGAGCAGCTCCATGTGCGCGAGCTGCTCGCGCGCCTGGGCGCCGAGGAAATCCAGGAGGTCATCATCGCCACGAACCCCAACATCGAGGGCGAGACGACGGCGAGCTACCTGGCGCGGACCATCAAGCCGCTCGGCGTGACTGTGAGCCGGCTGGCGAGCGGCCTGCCGGTGGGCGGCGACTTGGAGTACGCCGACGAGCTGACGCTCGGCCGCGCCATCGAGGCCCGCCGCGCGTTGTAGGGGGCGACAGCCGACAAGCTTGTGCCCGGCACCTTCTTGTCGCGGGATGGGTTGAAACGAACCCGTCCCCAACGATCCCCGACGGTCCGTTTCATCCGCTGTTGCTAGACTTCGAAATCGTGTAGATCGATGCCCATGTCCTCGGCCTTTTGGCAGAGCTCGAACTCATCCATGTCCTCGATGTCCATGGTGTCAACCTGGAAGGCGAAGGTTTCATACTCCTGTTGGCTTGAAATGGGCGGGACTGGAATACGTATCTCTTCAACTGCTTTCTTTGATATCTCTTTGAAAGTTGCCCCCTTACCTTGGGAGTTGAGGAAGTCGGAGTTGAACCGTAGCAACTCGTAGAGATACCTGGGGACAAGGGTGTCTCCGCAAATTATGTTTTTGAATCCTTGATTGCAGTACAGCTCGCAGTTAGCAATAGCAACTTCACTTATCGGCGCACGCGACGAAAGGATAACAGTGTTTCGTGGCATTAGGGTGAGGGAGGCACTCTTAATCCCTTCGGGGGTCAGCTTGCGCGCGGAATCGTCGACGTAAACGTTTCTGTCCTTAAGCTCTGCAGGCGTAATCCAGACTGCGTTACCGCCCCAATAGGCGTCCACCTTTGTCTTGGGTGTAGCTCCGCCAACAACTATTCCGACTGACGAGATCGATGTCCATTCCCTCTTTTGGGCAAGGTTGTAATCCCCGAACATCTCGCTAAACCGAAATATCGCTGGTGCCGAACATCGATGTCGCGCGATGGGCTAAGCGGCGCCCAATCGCAATATCAAAAGTGCTAATGAGCGCGATCGCTCAATCTATCCAATATGTCGCGCGTTTTCAGCTCGTAGTCAAGACAGTTGCGAATAATCTTTCAAACTGCCGATTATTTCTAGAAAAAATCGGCAGTTATGCCTATTATTTCAATATGAGAACTCGATGCACGCAGACCCCCACGGGAGGTGGATGCCCCATGAAGCGCAAGGTAACAGCCGCACTTGAAGCATGGGCGGCAGAGCAGGACAAGAAGCCGCTCGTTCTGTTCGGCGCCCGCCAGACGGGGAAGACAACGTCGGTGCTCGACTTCGGCGCGACGCACTACCAAAGCGTCGTGCATATCGACTTCGTTCGCCAGCCCGCACTGAAAGCGGCTTTCGAGCGTAGCCTTGACCCCAAAGACATCGTTCAACTCCTCGCGGCATTGCTCAGGCGTAGCATCGAACCGGAGGGAACGCTGCTGTTCTTTGATGAGGTGCAGGAATGCGACCAGGCTATCGCGTCGCTCAAGTACTTCCGCCAAGATGCTCCAGAATACGACGTGATCGCGGCGGGCAGTTTGTTGGGCGTGCACGTGGCGCGCCAAGATTCGTTCCCCGTTGGATACGTGGACATGCTCACCATGCATCCCATGGATTTCGAGGAATTCTGCTGGGCGATGGATGAGGAGCGTGCGTTCGATGTGGTGCGTTCGAGCTTCGCATCCCGGTCGAGTTGCCCGCTTCACGATCGCATGATGGAGCTGTATCGCGATTATCTGCTGGTGGGCGGCATGCCCGAGGTCGTGGCACTGTGGTCCGGGGGCGCGTCGCTTGAACGCGTGCGGCGGGCGCAGCGTGATATCTCGACCGCATACGTTGCCGATATGACAAAATACGCGACCTCTGCAGATGCGGCCAAGATCGTCGCAACATGGGACAGTTTGTCCGCCCAGCTGGCAAAAGAGAGCGGGTCGACAAAGTTCATGTGGCGCTATGTCGCAAGCGGTGCCAAGGCGGATCGCTATCAGACTGCGGTGGATTGGCTGGTGGCCGCGGGTATTGTGTCTCAATGCACGCAGGTGAGCGATGGACGCTCCCCGCTCAAGTCGTTCGAGAACCCTGCGTCGTTCAAACTGTACGTGGCCGATACGGGTCTCCTGTCCTGCGCGTACGACGCCACGCCTGCAGACTTCGAAACCGCCGACCGAGCGACGGGTCATTTTCGCGGGGGTATGGCGGAGAACTACGTGATGCAACAGCTCGTTGCGGCGGGAGTTCAGCCGTATTACTGGGGCATGCAGAGCACGCACGAGGTCGAGTTCGTTGCAAGCTTGGAAGGAACGGTGGTACCCATCGAGGTGAAATCTGGTAGGCGGGTTCGTTCGACCAGTGCTGCGCGCTTTGCCGAGAAGTATGGCTGCCCGATGATCGTTCGCGTGTCTGCCAAGGATTTCGGCTTCGACGGAGCGGTGTTCAGCGTACCGCTCTATGCGGCGGTGCTGGTGGGAGAGTTGTGATGGGAAGATAATGCTGGGTCAGGCTCGGCATAATCGACTTTAGTTCACCGATTACCTAGGTGGGCGATGCCGCAGAGGTGGAGAAGGCGACGGAGCGCGCAGCTCGCCTCTTCCTCGATTTACTCCCGGTTTTCCCTTCTCATTTGATTTGTCGGCTGCACCATCATGGCGATCAAGTTCGTATCCAAGGCTCAAGGCTGCGTACGTGAGAAAAGGAAGAAAGGCTACCACCGCTAAGCGGTAGGCAACCCCCAACCAAATCAAGCTCCGCTGCCTGGGCCCCCGTCGTGGGCAGCCGCTGGCCTTATTGCAGTAAGGTTCAGCTATGAGCTGCAGCTCCATGGACAAGTTTTAACCTGGCGCCATCTCGTCGCCTGCGTTCGCCACGCCCGGCGGCAGGCGGAGGGTCGCTTTTTGCAGATATTTACAAGTTATGTACCGCTTGATTTCGATACCCGGGAAAACGGCATAAACGGACAGGGTGCCTGAAGTGTCCGACCTGCGAAAACGCCGGCCGGGCAGCTCGCCTGCGGTGCCGAAACCGTCGGGGCGGAAAATGGGCGGTACATAACTTGCAAAAATCTGCAGAAACGCGCGTCGGGTCTGCCTTAGCCCCGCCCGTTATGGCGGTAAAGGCGGTGTCGCCCACAATGCCGAGACATCCGCAGACCGCAAATAGGTTTTTATCGGCGAAGACCGCAGGCTCCGCCCGTGGGGCAATCCCTGGGTCCGCCCAAGCAGAACGGCGCCCCCGCCCAGGATGGGCGCGCGGTGGTCCGGGCCGCAAAAAGCCCCCGGCTATGCCGGGGGCTTTATTGCTTCGCGGAGTATGGCAATCCGCCTGCTACGCCCGCAGCTCCTCGGTGTCCTCAGCTGTCTCGCGGACGATGCGGTGCAGCTCGCGGTCATGCTCGAGCGCACCGGCGGCGCTTTCGGGCAGGTAGACCGAGATGCGTCCTCCGAGCGTGCGGAACGTGGCCCAACCCTCGGCGTCCACCACGACGTCATCCTGCTCGCCGACAACGCAGCTCCAGGTCTCGCCAGCGTGCGCTGCGCCCACGAACATGCGCTTCTCGCCGCCGTCGCGGTCGGTGATCACCACGGCAAGGCCGCTGCCCTCGTGCTCGTCGTCGCCCTCGCGCGTCCAGCCGATCACGTCCGGTGCGTCCAGGAAGTCGTGCTGCGTGCCGTAGGCAAAGCGGCGACGGATCTCCATGAGCAGCGGCAGCTCGCGCACCGCGGGGATGTTGCCGTCGTTGGGCATGCCGTAGAGGTCGCCGTAGAAGACGCAGGGGTAGCCTGCCTCGCGCAGCAAGATCAGCGCGTAGGCGGCGGGCTTGAACCACGTCTGCACGAAGGACTGCAGCGCCTGACCGGGCTGCGTGTCGTGGTTCTCGGCGAAGGTCACGGCGTGCAGCGGGTCGCGCTCGACGAGCGTGCCGGCAAAGATCTTCGAAAGGTCGACGTTGCCGTTCGAGCACGATGCCGCCTGAAGGTTGTAGTGAAGCGGCACGTCGAACAGCGACATGGCCCGCTCGCTGCCCAGATAGCCATCGAGCTCGTCGGACGTGCGGCCCCAGTACTCGCCGACGCAGAACATCTCGCGTCCCGCGTGCTTGCGCACATCGGCGAGCCAGCGCAGGTAGAAGCCGCGGTCGATATGCTTGAGCGCATCCAGGCGGAAGCCGTCGAGCCCGCACGCGTCCACATACCAGCATCCCCAGCGCACGAGCTCGTCATACACGCGGGGATCGTTCACGTCGACGTCGGCGCCCATGAGGTAGTCGTAGTTGGCGTTCTCGCTGCGATCGACGGCGTCGTCCCAATCCTTGCCGTCGAACAAGAAGATCGCCTTGCGCTTCGCCCGGTCGTCCCAGTCGACGCCGTGGAAGCACGTCCAATCCCACGTGAAGTCCGAATAGGTGCCCGCGCGCCCCGGGAAGGTGAAGCGCGTCCACGCCGAGATGGTCTGCAGGTCGCTCGACACCGCCTCGCGGTTGGAGCCCTGCACCTCGCGTGCCCGCACGTCCTCCGCCTCATCGGCGCCGAGGCGCTGGTTGAGGACGATGTCGGCCAAAACCTGGATGCCGTTCGCATGGAGGGCGTCGATGGCGGCCTGATACTCGGCGCGCGTGCCGTACTTGGTGCATACGCTGCCCTTCTGGTCGAACTCGCCGAGGTCGTACAGGTCGTAGACGCCGTAGCCGACATCGTTGATGCCCTGCTCGGCCTTATAGGCGGGCGGCAGCCACACCGCCGTGATCCCCTCGTAGGCGAAGGCCGGAGCCTGCTCGGCAAGACGGCGCCAGTGCGACCCGTCCGCCGGCAAATAGCATGAGAATCCCTGCAGAATCGTTCCGTTCATGAGCTTCCTTTCTATAGGGAGCTGCCCATTGTAGTGCAGCGATGCCCTGCCTTCCGCGCGTTGAACCGACGGTTGCGCCGACAGCTGCCGGTGTGTCCCATTTTTCTCCTGGCACCTTTTGGGACACGGGAGGGCGTCCCGCCGCCACGCCGCGACGAGTTTGCGCCTGGCGCCATCGTGTCGCTTTTGGGGCGCGGGGATTCGCGACGTGTCCTGCCGCTGTTCTTTTTGGCCTGCACAACAGCCCTGTCCCACGCCTACGCCTAGAGAAATCGCTGGTATCCGTACCAATCCATCACGCTAAATTAAGCTGCAGATTTCGCCTGCCGCCCTGTCCGTTCGGAGTACAATAATCGTGCATGTGGATTTTCATGATCCAGCGATGCCCGCCAATCGCCGGCAGGCATCCATGCGCGGTAATCCCCGGGGGCACAGGTCCTCGGAACATGTACACCCAATTTGAGAGGAGAGGGGTATATGGCGCGTAAGTTCAAGTCTATGGACGGCAACGAGGCGGCCGCATACGTATCGTATGCGTTCACCGAAGTTGCGGGTATCTACCCGATTACGCCGTCCAGCCCGATGGCCGACCATGTCGACCAGTGGGCCGCGCAGGGCAAGAAGAACATCTTCGGTACGCCCGTCAACGTCATCGAGATGGAGTCCGAGGCCGGTGCCGCCGGTACCGTCCACGGTTCGCTCGGTGCCGGTGCTCTGACCACGACCTACACGGCGTCTCAGGGCCTGCTGCTCATGATTCCGAACATGTACAAGATCGCGGGCGAGGGCCTGCCGGGCGTCTTCCACGTGTCCGCCCGTTGCGTCGCCTCCCACGCTCTGAACATCTTCGGTGATCACTCCGACGTCATGGCCTGCCGCCAGACCGGCTTCGCCATGCTCGCCGAGGGCAACGTCCAGGAGGTCATGGACCTCGCTCCCGTGGCGCACCTCGCCGCCATCGAGGGCAAGGTTCCGTTCCTGAACTTCTTCGACGGCTTCCGCACCTCCCACGAGATCCAGAAGGTCGCCATCTGGGACTACAACGATCTCGCCGAGATGGTCGACATGGACGCTGTCCAGGCCTTCCGCGATCACGCGCTCAACCCCGAGCACCCCTCCGCGCGCGGCTCCCACGAGGACGGTGACGTCTTCTTCCAGCACCGCGAGGCCTGCAACAAGGCCTACGACGAGCTCCCCGCCGTCGTCGAGGACTACATGGGCAAGATCAATGCCAAGCTCGGCACTGATTACGGCCTGTTCAACTACTACGGCGCCGCCGACGCCGACCGCGTCGTGGTCTGCATGGGCTCCTTCTGCGACACGCTCGAGGAGGTCATCGACTACCTGAACGCTCATGGCGAGAAGGTCGGCCTCGTGAAGGTTCGCCTGTTCCGTCCGTTCTCGATCAAGCACTTCGTCGACGTGCTGCCCGAGACCTGCACCAAGATCGCCGTCATGGACCGCACCAAGGAGCCCGGCTCCATCGGTGAGCCCCTGTACCAGGATGTCGTCTCCGCCCTCTTCGAGGCTGGCAAGACCGGCATCACCGTGGTCGGCGGCCGTTACGGCCTCGGCTCCAAGGACACCACCCCGGCGTCCGCCTTCGCGATCTACGAGGAGCTCAAGAAGGACGCTCCCGCTCGCGAGTTCACCGTCGGCATCGTGGACGACGTCACCAACCTCAGCCTGCCCGAGATGGACGACGCTCCCAACACCGCTGCCGAGGGCACGATCGAGTGCAAGTTCTGGGGTCTCGGCGGCGACGGTACCGTCGGTGCCAACAAGCAACAAGAACTCCATCAAGATCATCGGCGACCACACCGACAAGTACGTCCAGGCCTACTTCCAGTACGACTCCAAGAAGACCGGCGGCGTCACCATCTCGCACCTGCGCTTCGGTGACTCCCCGATCCGTTCGCCGTACTACATCTCCAAGGCCGACTTCGTGGCGTGCCACAACCCCTCCTACATCGTCAAGGGCTTCAAGATGGTCCGCGACGTCAAGCCCGGCGGCACCTTCCTGGTTAACTGCCAGTGGAACGACGAGGAGTTCTCCGCGCACATGCCCGCCGAGGCCAAGCGCTTCATCGCCAAGAACAACATCAACGTCTACCTGATCGACGCCATCGACCTGGCCGAGAAGGTCGGCATGGGCAAGCGCACCAACACGGTGCTGCAGTCCGCGTTCTTCGCGCTGGCGCAGGTCCTGCCCGCGGCTGACGCCATCGAGTACATGAAGGCCGCCGCCGAGAAGTCCTACGCCAAGAAGGGCCAGGCCATCGTCGAGGCCAACTGGAAGGCCATCGACGCCGGCGCTACCGCGTTCCGCAAGTTCGAGGTTCCCGCCGACTGGGCTGACGCCACCGACGAGGCCGCCGAGCTCTCCGACGCCGAGTGCTCCGCCATCGCCAAGCAGGTCAAGGAGATCATGGACCCGATCTCCCGCATGCAGGGCGACGAGCTGCCCGTCTCCGCCTTCGCCGGCCACGAGGACGGTCAGTTCCTCACCGGTGCCTCCGCGTTCGAGAAGCGCGGCGTCGCCGTCATGGTCCCGCACTGGGATGAGACCAAGTGCATCCAGTGCAACCAGTGCGCGTACGTGTGCCCGCACGCCACCATCCGTCCGTTCGGCCTGACCGAGGACGAGATCGCCAACGCCCCCGAGAACCTGCGCACCCTCGACATCAAGATGCCGAAGGACACCGGTCTCAAGTTCACGATGGCCGTCTCCCCGCTCGACTGCATGGGCTGCACCAACTGCGTCAAGGTCTGCCCGAAGGGCGCCCTCACCATGGTTCCGCAGGAGCAGGAGGCTGCCGAGCAGGCCGTCTTCGACTACTGCGTCGCCGAGGTCGAGCCCAAGCCGGTCCTCGAGACCAACAACCTCAAGGGCTCCCAGTTCAAGCAGCCGCTGCTTGAGTTCTCCGGTTCCTGCGCTGGCTGCGCCGAGACCGCGTATGCTCGCCTGGTGACCCAGGTCTGCGGCGACCGCATGTTCATCTCCAACGCCACCGGCTGCTCCTCCATTTGGGGCAACCCCGCGGCCCGCTGCCCGTACACCACCAACAAGGACGGTCACGGCCCGGCGTGGAACAACTCCCTGTTCGAGGACAACGCCGAGCACGGTCTGGGCCTGGCTCTCGGTTACGAGGCCGTCCAGAACAAGCTCGTCGCCGACACCGAGGCGCTCATCGCCGCGGACGGCACGCCCGAGGACGTGAAGACCACCGGTCAGGCGTGGCTCGACTCCCGCAAGGACGCCGAGGCCTCCAAGACCGCTGCCGCCGCGTACGTCGCTGCCCTCGAGGCCTGCGGCTGCGACAAGGCCAAGGAGATCCTGGCCGACAAGTCCTACCTCACCAAGAAGTCCTTCTGGATCTTCGGCGGCGACGGTTGGGCGTATGACATCGGCTTCGGTGGCCTGGACCACGTCCTGGCTTCCGGCCATGACATCAACGTGTTCGTCTTCGACACCGAGGTCTACTCCAACACCGGCGGTCAGGCTTCCAAGTCCTCCAACCTGGGCCAGGTCGCTCAGTTCGCCGCTGCTGGTAAGGCCACCAAGAAGAAGAGCCTCGCCGAGATCGCTATGAGCTACGGCTACGTTTACGTGGCGCAGATCGCCATGGGCGCCAACCCGGCTCAGACGCTCAAGGCCATCCAGGAGGCCGAGGCCTACGATGGTCCGTCGATCATCATCGGCTACAGCCCCTGCGAGATGCACTCCATCAAGAAGGGCGGCATGCAGAACTGCCAGATGGAGATGAAGAAGGCTGTCGAGTGCGGTTACTGGAACCTCTTCCGCTTCAACCCGGCTGCCGAGGTCGGCAAGAAGTTCACCCTCGACTCCAAGGAGCCGAAGGGCGGCTATCAGGACTTCCTGATGAACGAGGCTCGTTACGCGTCCCTGCTCCGCTCCTTCCCCGAGCGCGCGCAGGAGCTCTTCGCCGAGAACGAGCAGGCCGCTATGGATCGCTATCAGCACCTGCTGAAGCTCAAGGATCTCTACGCTGAGGTCTAAGGCTTGCGGTAGCGCACGCTGATTAGATTCAGTGCCAGGACCCCGAGGTTCGCCTCGGGGTCCTTTTGTATGAAACGAGGGCGGGCGATGCTTGGGCGAGGCATGTCGGGCGCACGTCCAGTTTCTGTGGGCGATGATGCGGGGACCCCTTTGGGAGCATGGCTCATGTGAATAAAAACCCACTAAATATGTAGGGTATATGGTTCCGGCGTGACTTTCCCGCGCGCTGTTTAGCAAGGTAGGGGCGGGTAGAAGAGGGAGTATCACAGACCTTTCGCCATGCGAGGCGAAAGCCCAACAGCTTGAGGTGAGCTGGCATGCAGATATTCGACTCTGATTTCGATTACCGAAACGACTTCATAGACCGCTGGAACGAGCGTATCAAGCAGGCAAAGGTATGGATGATTGTCCTCGGTGCCCTGCTGATCGTCACCGGCGTGCTCAGCGTGGCGGCTCCGTTCAGCTTCTACGCGTTCATCCAGATCGCAATCGGCGTAGCGCTGCTGTTCCATGGCGTCGGTCAGATCGCGTCGTACTTTGGAACCCCTGAGTTCTTCCGCAACTCGACGCTCGCGGTCTCCGGTGTGCTCAACGCGCTGCTGGGCGTGTTGCTGCTTACGTTGCCTGCCTACCTGACGGCCGCCACGCTCGTGTATCCGCTCGCGTTCCTGTTCATCGTCACCGGATTCGAGCGCCTATCGTTCGCCCGTCAGATGAAGTACTTCCAGATCCCCAACGCCACGGTCGGCACCGTGACGGGCGTGATCAACATCATCTTGGGATTCGTGTTCATCTTCATGCCGGTGTTCTCAAGCCTGCTGCTGTCCTACGCGATTGCGGCGTATCTCGTGGTCGCCGGCGTGACCTTGCTCATCGAGGCGCTGTCGCTGAAGCGCATCGAGCGCTAGCGCGCCGGGCGGTCTGCTGCAATGTGAGCGAGCCGCCCCTCAAGAAGCCCCCCTTTCTGTTTGGCCCTGCATGCCCGCGCGTGCAGGGCCGCATCGTATAGCGACAGGATGGCGCCAGGTGAAACGTATCACCGACACGTTGCGCCTGTCACCATCCTGTCAGAGGCTAAGGGTTGGTCGCTACATACCGTTGCCCATGCGCCAGGCGCGTACGGCACGCGCGTGGCCGTCAAGCGCGACGGTAAGCTCGTCGCGGACGGGGAACCAACGGGTTGCCAGGGCAACGCGGCCATCGTTTGCGAACACCTCGATCGCCGAGCTGTCGATGAGCAGGCGAAGGTTGTCAAGATGGTCGACAGGCCAGATGCACTGCGTGCGCCCCGCGCCGACGCCGGCAACATCGTTGAAGCGCGCCGACAGCGTCGCACCGTCGAAGCTGAGCACGAAGGCATCGTCCAGCGTGACCGAAAAGGGGCCCTCGATGCCGTCGATCTCGATATCGGCGCGGTGTTCGACCAGGTGCAGTGTGCCGTCATCGTCTTGCTCGACGGTACCTTGACGCAGCGTGCTCAGCTCAGGTACAGGCTGCTGCGCGATGCGCCCGTCGGGGCAGCGCGTGAGCAGGCGGGGAACCGTCAGACAGTGGCACCAGCTCATGTCGTTGGGCGCACCGGTATAGGGCGCACGAGGGACGCCCATCCATCCGATGAGCAGGGTGCGACCGGTGCTGTCCACGAAGGTCTGCGGAGCGTAGAAGTCAAAACCAAGATCCCAGCGGTGCGCGCGGTTCGTCCGCACGACCGTCGTGCCGCGGCCGATGTCGATGCCATCGGCGAGCTCGAAGTAGCACGCCTGATCATCTACGCCGTTCGCCCATGGGCGCTCGCCCATGCCCTGCGGGCAGCAGGAAAGATAGACGTGGCCGTCGAGCGCGATGCGGTCGGGGCACTCCCACATGAAGCCGAAGGGATTGTCGGCGCGGACCTCGCCCGCATGCGTCCAGGCGATGCCGTCGTCCGAGTGCATCACAAGTACAAGGCCGAGGTCGTCGACGTCGCGCGCACCGAGGAGCATCCACCAGGAGCCGTCCGGATCGCGCCAGACCTTCGGGTCGCGGACATGGCGCGTGCAGCAGGCGGGGTAATCGCGCTCGCGCAGCAGGGGGCGCTTGGGCCCGAGCGCAAAACCATCCTCGCTTTCGACGAGGATCTGGGTGGCGCGCCGGCCTTCTCTGATGTAGTCGTAGTCGCCCGGCTCCTTGACGTTGCCGGTGTAATACAGGCGCAACAGGTCGCCGCCGTCGGCTGCGGCGCAGGGGACAATCGCCGCGCATCCGGAGTACGAACCGGAGCTCTCATCCGTCGTGTCGGGGCGTATCACCATACCGTGATGCGTCCACCGGACAAGGTCGGCAGACGTCGCGTGCCCCCATCCGCGGGGAGCATCCGGCTTGGGCCAGTCGGGGCTGTACTGGTAGAACACATGGTAGACGCCCCTAAATTGGCACAGGCCGTTGGGGTCGTTGAGCCAGCCGGTGGGCGGCGCTAGGTGAAAGCCGGGTTTCCAGCGATCGGTCGCCATGGTCTTCTCCTCAGTGGTGGATGGTTGGGGATGGGTTGGTTGGGGACGTGTTCCTTCCAACCCATTTGGGGTTGGTTGGGGACGTGTTCCTTCCAACCCATTCGTGCGTGTCAAAAGCAAGTGGGTCGTGTGGCGGACAGGGCAGGCGAGCGGCGGCGGCACAGCGCGATGCGCACGGATCGCTGCCGGGGCCGGTTGCTGCTTGGCCGCGTACACGGCCGCCGGGCGGGGCCGCGCTCGCGCGCATCCTCGCCCGGCGGCCCAGAAGGGGATCAGTGAACTCTGATGATCGGATCGCCGGCCGCGACCGGTCCGTCTGCGCAGGGCTCGACCGCCTCGTAGGCAGCGGAGTTGGTGATGATCACGGGCGTGACGGTGTCGAGGCCTTGGGCGACGATGTAGTCGAGGTCGATATCCATAAGCAGCTGGCCTGCGCTTACATGCTCGCCGACCTTGACATGCGGGGTGAACGGCTTGCCTTCCAGCCCGACGGTGTCGATGCCGATATGCATGAGGATCTCGGTTCCGGCGTCGGTGTTCATGCCCACGGCGTGACCGGTCTCGGCGAGCACGATGATGGTGCCGTCGGCGGGGGCATAGAGCTTGCCCTCGTCGGGGATGATAGCGATGCCGCCGCCCATGGCCTCGCTGGCAAAGACCGGGTCGGATACCTGGCTCATGGGGATGGCGGTGCCGCGGATGGGGGAGACGATGGTTGTCGGCGCGGCCTTGGTGGCGGGCTCGCTGTTGACGGCGGCGAGCGCGGCGTCTGCGGCCGCTGCCGAGACCGCGGCGGCCTGGGCCTCGTCGCGTGCGGGGGCGCTTACGGCTGCCTGCGCGACGGCGGCTTCCGGCGTGTGGTCGGCCTCGACCTGCACGTCCGTGGCGTCACGGTAGAGGACAAAGGACAGCCCGAAGCCCACGAGCGCAGCGATGGCGAACATGATGAGGTACTGGACGGGCTGGTTCAGGCACAGCAGGATGCCGAAGATGCCGGTGACGCCGGTGCCTGCGGCGGCGAGCCCCACGATGGAGGCGAACATGGCGCCCAGGCCGCCGCCGATGCAGCCGGCGACGAACGGCTTGACGAAGCGCAGGTTGACGCCGAAGATAGCCGGCTCGGTGATGCCCATGAACGCAGAGAGGGAGGAGGGCAGCGCCAGCGAGCGGATCTTGACGTCGCGGGTCTTGACCGCGACGGCGAGCGCGGCGCCGGCCTGGCCGATGTTGGCGGCACTGGCGAGCGGCAGCCAGTAGGTGACGCCGTAGCTGGCGATCTGGCCGAGGTCGATGGTGGTGTACATCTGGTGGATGCCGGTGACGACGGTCGGGGCGTACAGCGCGCCCATGATGAGGGAGCCCAGGCCGAGCGGCAGGGTCAGCAGAAACTGGATGGCACCGAGGATGGCGTTTTCCGCCCACACGAAGATGGGGCCGACGGCGAGCATCACGATGTAGGCCGTGGCGGCGACGGACACGAGCGGGGTCACAAACAGGTCGAAGGCCTCGGGCACGATGCGGTGCAGGCGCTTCTCGATAAAGGCGAGGATGCCCGCCGCGATGACGATGGGGATGACATGCCCCTGGTAGCCGGTCCACTCGATGGAATACAGCCCGGGGATGACGGTGAAGGTCTGCTGCACGCCTTCCGTGGCGACGGTGTTGGCGTTTTGCAGGCCCGGGTTGATGAGCAGCATGCCCATGACGGCGCCGAGATACGGGTTGGCGCCGAACGCCTTGGCGGCGGAGAAGCCGATGAGGATCTGCAGGAACGTAAACGCGGTGTTGGAGACGAGATTCAAGATCTGATACCAGGCGTTATCGGTCTCGAGCGAGATGAAGCCGTTGGAGTCCATGAACGACAGGGCGCTCATGATGCCCAGCAGCAGGCCGGAGGCGACGATGGCGGGGATGATGGGGACGAAGACGTCGCCCAGAAGCTTGATGGCGCGAAGGAACGGGTTTTTCTGCTGCTCGGCAGCGGCGGCTTTGGCTTCGGCTTTGGAGGCGGCGCTGATATGGCCCAGGGCGATGAACTCGTCGTAGACCTTGTTGACGGTGCCGGTTCCGTAGATGACCTGCAGCTGTCCGGATGCCTTGAAGTTGCCTTTCGCACCGGCGGCGTTGTCGACGGCCTGCTGGTCCACCTTGCTGTCATCGGCGAGCACGAGGCGCAGGCGTGTCGCGCAATGCGCAGCCGAGACGACGTTGTCGGCACCGCCGATGGCGTCGAGAATCTCTTGGGCCGCCTGGGTGTAATCGAGTGCCATTGAAACCCCTTTCTTCGATGGCTGACTCGTGAGCAGGAACGTTCTCATATGTAATCGTTCTCACATATGAGTGATACAACAAACATCGCTGGCAGTACTATATGAAATCGATTCCAGTTATGAACGGTATCAAACAATCGGTGGACGGCAAGTTGTTCGACTTTATCAATGCGGCGGGCTCCAGATCACCTTGTGGGAGGAGCCGATTTGCGAAATGAGTGCTTCATTTTGGAATTGCCAAGTATACAGACGTTCTACATCGATAAAGCTGCAGGTACACGAATTGTTGTCTGTCAGGTATACAAAGGGTTTTCAAAATGAAACACTCACATCGTAATTCGATAGTCGACAAGGTTGAACCCGGCACCATCTTGTCGGTCAGTGGACGTCCTGGTCCCCTTGCCCCAGCAGCCAGTCGATGACGTTTACTATACGGATGCCGTCGTCGGTCGTGCCGGTTCCGAACCGATCGAGGGTGAGGAGCATCTTGGGAAACGAATCGGATAGCGCTCGTAGCGGCTTGAGCTCGCGCTCGCGCGCTGCGGGGTCAAGCACGGTCTCACTCACTTGGATATAGAGACGTTCATCGGTACGGCTGGCGACAAAGTCGATTTCGCCTACTCGGAGGGAGCCTATTGTTGCCGTGTACCCTCTTCGGACAAGCTCGTTATATACAACATTTTCCAGTTGGAACCCTGTGTTTTCGGCGGAAAAGCCTGTGGTGAGGTTTCGCAGACCGGTGTCGACGGGATAGAACTTCCGCAGAGGGGATAGCAATTCCTTGCCTTGAAGTCCCGTTTGGGGAGCCTCGTCTATGAGATACGCTTTCCTGAGCGCATCGATATAGTTGTCAACCGTCTCCGAGCTGGTCTTTCTGCGCGCGCTGTTCAAGGCGCCGACCACCCTGTTCGTGGAGAAGAGATTTCCTGACGTGGAGAACAGGTAGGAGATGAGGCGCTGGAGCAGGGCGATATCGCGCAGCCTGAGGCGCCGCGCTACATCGTTGAGCACGACAGTATCCATGATGGCCGACAGCTCGCGTACGATATTCTCATCCGTTCTGTCGCGCAGGGCAAACAGGCTGGGCATGCCGCCGTACCTGAGGTATGAGGCAAAGCGTGCCTCTGTGCTCTGGTGGATATCGAACGCATCGGAAAATGCGAGATACTCCCTGAATGAAAGGGGGTGCACCATGATGCTGACATGCCTGCCGGATAGCAGCGTTGCCAGATCAGAGGAAAGGATGTGCGCATTGGAGCCCGTGAGATAGATATCGGTGTTTTCGCGGGTGTGCAACTGTCGCACGACACGCTCCCACCCCTCTACCTCCTGAATCTCATCGAGAAAGACGTACGTCATCGAGCTCTGATCGCTTGCTTCGAGAGCTTGCTGGAGATCATGCATCAAATCGTCCGCTGTCTGGGTGAGCGGAAGCCCGAATTCGTCAAAGCGGCGGTAGAACACATTGCACGGCGGAACTCCTTCGGCGAGAATCCGGTCCTTGAACGAGGAGAGAACGGTTGATTTTCCGCATCGGCGCACACCTTGGATGACTTTGATTTGCTCGGTGTCACGCAGGGAGTCGAGAATGCGTTGATATCGAGGTCGCTCGACGCGAGTGGCGTGCACCATTATGCTGCCTCCGAGAGTAGACTTTCAGGTATACCTGAAAGTCTATCACGAATAGTGTCAACATTTCAGGTATACCTGAAAGTCTAGCGACAGGATGGGGCGGGCTTCAAGCCGGTCGGCCGCCCCATCTTGGCGACAAGTTTGAACCCGGCCCCGTCTTGTCGGTTGTCCCGTTAGCGAGTCGATTCGCGCTCGACGAGCTCGTAGCCCATCTTGATCTCGCGGGGGATGGAGTCATCGCCGGACATGAGGCCGAGCAGCATCCGCGCCGCCTCGACGCCCGAGGTCTTGTAGTGGTGGTGCACCGTGGTGAGCCGCGGCGTCACGATCTGCGAGAGCTCGCCGTCGCCCACGCCGCTCACCTGGACCGTTCCCGGCACGTCGATGCCGTGCTCACGCAGGTAGGTGAGGGCGCCATAGGCGATGGAGTCCGTTGCGCACACCAGGGCGTCGGTCTCGGGATGGGCCTGCATGATAGCCTCGGCGCACGAATAGCCCGAGTCGACGGTGAACTCGGCGCGGGTCTGCGCGTCGTCGGGCACGTCGATGCCATGCTGGGCGCACGCGTCCATAAAGCCGCGATGGCGCATCTCGCCGGCGGAGACGTCCTCCTCGAGCACGCCGATGTATCCGGGATGCTGCGCATGGCGAAGCACGAGTTCGGCGATATCGCGCATCGCGCGGTAATCGTCCTGGTGCACGCAGGAGTATCCGGGAAGATTCTGGTCGAGCACGACGACGGGGACGCGCAGGTCCTCGATGGCTGCGTGGTGTTCGGCAGTGAAGATGGTGGCGATGAGGATGATGCCGTCGACCTGGCGTCGCTCGGTGAACAGCCGCATGAAGTCGACCTCGCGCGCAGCGTCGTTGTCGGTGTTGGCGAGCAGAATCTGATAGCCGGCGTCGTTCAAGACCGACGAGATGCCGGCGACCATGCGCGAGATGGAGGCGGAGTTGATCTTGGGGATGATGACGCCCACGACGTCGGTCTTGCCGGTGCGCAGCGTCTTTGCCTGGCGGGAGGGGACATAGCCGGTCTTGTCGATCACGCGCTTGATGGCGGCGCGCTTCTCCTGCGAGACGTAGCCGTCGTTCAGGTAGCGCGAGACGGTCGCTCGCGAGACTCCTGCCATCTGCGCGATCTGGTTGATATCCATGCTCCATCCTCCTTCCAGGCTGTGAGGATTGTAACGCAACCGACAAAACAGCCGAAAGGGGCCGGCCGACTATCGGTTGAACCGGAAGGATCGAGCGGAGTTGCCCATCGCGGTCCGCCATGGGGCAGACGGGTTGGTTGGGGACGTGTT
>CASEEY010000060.1 GCA_949287055.1 uncultured Collinsella sp. | reverse complement strand
CCCCGGCACCAGTCTCGGGCGCCCCATGGGTCCATGCGATTCCAGATGAGCGAGGTCGTTCATGTTAGGCGAGAGACGAGGAAGCCGAGCAATTGTAAGGAGGCTGTAAGGCGGTAGAAATCAGCCGGTAATGCTTGGTCAGAGCATCGTAATAAGACGCGAACGAGCAAAAGGCCGCAGATTGCGCGCGATAGAGTACGTAGCGGAAACGCGGACGGGTATGCATGGCCGCCCGCACAGCTTGTTGCGAATCCTCGCATTCGCGAAAGGAGAACCATGTTCGACTACGCTTGCTCTCGTCGTCAGTTCCTCGGTCTCGCCGGTGGCCTCGCTGCCGTTGCGGGCCTCGGTCTCGCCGGTTGCGGCGGTGGCGGCACCACGACCGCCGGCTCCGCTGCCGCTGAGGGCTCCTCGCTCGTCGGCACCGTCACCTACGATGGCGCCTCTTCCTTCCAGGCCCTCGTCGAGGCTGCCGCCGAGCAGTTCATGAACGAGAACCCCGACGTCTCCATCACCGGCTCCGGCAACGGTTCGGGCACGGGCCTGACCGCTGTCGCCGACGGCACCGTCACCATCGGCAACTCCGACGTTTTCGCCGAGACCAAGCTCGAGGCCGAGCAGTGCGCCGACCTCGTCGACCACGAGGTCGCCGTCGTGGGCATGGGCCCGGTCGTCTCCATGAACGTCACCGTCGAGGACCTGACCCTCGAGCAGCTCAAGGGCATCTTCTCCGGCGAGATCACCAACTGGTCCGAGGTCGGCGGCGAGGATGCGGCCATCTACGTCATGAACCGCAAGTCCGGCTCCGGCACCCGCGCCACCTTCGAGGCCGCCGTCTTCGGCGCCGGCCAGCCCGAGTCCACCTTCAAGGGCGAGGCTGAGCTCGACAAGTCCGGCGACGTCGTGACCCAGATCGGTTCCACCGACAACGCGATCTCCTACCTCGACTTCTCGCACTTCGACGACACCAAGTTCAAGGCCATCAAGGTCAACGGCGTCGAGCCGACGAGCGAGAACGTCGCCACCAACGACTTCCCCATCTGGGCGACCGAGCACATGTACTGCAAGAACGACGCCGACGAGGCCACCACGGCCTTCCTCGAGTACATGCTCTCCGACGCCGTTCAGGGCTCCCTCGTGGAGGAGCAGGGCTTCATCCCCGTGTCCTCGATGACCGTCGTCAAGGACGCCGAGGGCAACGTCACTCCCAAGGAGTAGCAGTCCGAACACCTCGGACCACGCCCTGTACGTAGAACGTTTTCGAAAGGTGCGTTATGGCAAAGCAGATGCCGAAGCGCAGCCTTGAGAAGGTAGGCTTGAGTGTCACGGGCGCCTGCGTCGCGCTCGTGACACTTGTCGTTGTGGCGCTCATCTTCATGGTCGCGCAGCGCGGCTTGTCCACCTTCTACAAGGACGGCGTAAACATTGTAGAGTTCTTCACGGGCACGACGTGGAACCTCGCCAACACCAATGAGGCGACCGGCCTGCCGTTCACCGGTGCGCTGCCGCTGATCGTGACGTCGTTTGCCGTGACGGTGATCTCGACGATCATCGCGGTGCCCATCGCCATCGGTGCAGCCATCTTTACCGTCGAGATCCAGCCCAAGTTTGGTCAGAAGTACTTCCAGCCGCTCATCGAGCTGCTCGTGGGCATCCCGTCGGTCGTCTTCGGCCTCATCGGCTTCCACGTGATCGTCGGCGCCATGCGCGTGATCTTCAACGTCGACCTGGGCCTGGGTATCCTGCCCGGCTCGATCGTGCTCGCGCTCATGATTCTGCCCACGATCACCACGCTGTCCATCGACGCGCTGCGCGCCGTGCCCGACGGCTACCGCAACGGCTCGCTCGCCTTGGGCTACACGCGCTGGCAGACCATCTGGCACGTCGTCCTCAAGAGCGCCACGCCCTCGCTCATGACCGCGGTCATCCTGGGCATGACGCGCGCCTTCGGCGAGACGCTCGCCGTCCGCATGGTTATCGGCGGCGTCGAGGCCATGCCCGAGGGCCTGCTCGATTCCGCGTCGACCATCACCACGACGCTCACGACCTCCATGGCCGTCTACGCCACCGGTTCGGTCCAAAACGACGTGCTGTGGTCGCTCGGCCTGCTGCTCATGGGCATGTCGCTCATCTTCATCCTGATCATCCACCTCATCGGCGCGAAGGGGGCGAAGTCCCGTGGCTAGCATCTCCGCCGAGGCGCAAAACGCCCGCATCAAGCGCTCCATGCGCAACGACCGGATCGCCACCGGCATCCTCACCGCCATCGTGGGCCTCGTCATGGTCATCGTCATCTCGATGGTCCTCTACATCCTGGCCCAGGGCATCGGCCAGCTGCTGCAGCCGGGCTTCCTCACCGAGGCGTCGCGCTCCAACGGCACCGAGGGCGGCATCGCCTATCAGCTGTTCGACTCCTTCTACCTGCTGATCTTGACGCTCATCATCTCGCTGCCCATCTCTTTGGGCGGCGCGGTGTTCCTCGTCGAGTACGCGCCGGAGGGCCCGATCACCAAGATTGCCTCGACGGCCATCGAGACCCTGTCCAGCCTGCCCTCCATCGTGGTCGGCATGTTCGGCTTCCTCATGTTCTCGGTGAACTTCGGCTGGGGCTACTCGCTCATCTCGGGCGCCATCGCGCTCACGATGTTCAACATCCCCATCCTCACCCGCGTGATCCAGCAGGCGCTCGAGGACGTTCCGGCAAGCCAGCGCGACGCGTGCCTGGCCATGGGTCTGACGCGCTGGGAGACCACCCTGCACGTCCTCATCCCGGCGGCCATGCCCGCCATCGTGACCGGCGTGGTCCTGTCGGCCGGCCGCGTGTTCGGCGAGGCGGCGGCCCTGCTGTTCACCTCCGGCATGTCGTCGCCGGCGCGTCTGAACTTCTTCTCGCTCAACTTCGCGAGCCCGACGTGCGCCTGGAATATCTTCCGTCCCGGTGAGTCGCTCGCCGTGCACATCTACAAGATCTACGGCGAGGGCAGCCCCGAGGCCCAGCACATCGTCTGGGGTACCGCCGCGCTTCTGATGATCTGCGTGTTGCTGTTCAATGTGCTGTCGCGCATCGCCGGCAAGGCGCTCGCAAGGAGGATGACTGCCGAATGACGAACGAGACCGATCAGTTCCTCAAAAACGTCGGTTCGAGCGAGATCTCCAAGCGCACCACCGGTGTCGCCATCTCCGACGAGGTCGTGCTCGAGACCCGCGACGTCAACGTGTACTACGGCGACCACCACGCGCTGCACGACACGAGCCTGAAGTTCCACAAGGGCGAGATCACCGCGCTCATCGGGCCTTCGGGCTGCGGCAAGTCCACCTACCTGCGCAGCCTGAACCTCATGAACCGCGAGATCCGCGGCTGCCGCGTGGAGGGCGAGATCCTCTACCAGGGTCGCAACATCAACACGACCAAGGAGAACCTCTACGAGCTGCGCCGCTCCATCGGCATGGTCTTCCAGCAGCCCAACCCCTTCCACAAGTCCATCCGCGAGAACATCACGTTCGCGCCCAAGCGCCACGGCATCAAGGACAAGGCGACGCTCGAGCAGATGGTGGAGGAGAGCCTGCGCGGCGCCGCCCTGTGGGACGAGGTCAAAGACAAGCTCGACCAGAGCGCCTTCGCCCTGTCCGGCGGCCAGCAGCAGCGCCTGTGCATCGCGCGCACGCTTGCCATGAACCCGGACGTCATCCTGTTTGACGAGCCGTGCTCGGCGCTCGACCCCATCTCGACGCTGGCCATCGAGGACCTCATGAACTCCATCGTGAAGGACCGCGCCATCGTCATCGTCACCCACAACATGGAGCAGGCCTCGCGCGTCTCCAACCGCACGGCCTTCTTCTACATGGGTGACATGGTGGAGTACGGCGAAACCGACCAGATCTTCCAGCGCCCCAACGACAAGCGCCTGAACGACTACCTCACGGGTATGTTCTCGTAAGCAAACGCTCCCGTATAACCCGTCGTGACGGTTCCTGTGCACCCCGAACCGACCGGCGCGGATTCCCATGCAGCGGCGGCGGCCCGACGATATGCGGGCCGCCGCTGTCTATGTATCGGGCGTGCGTGCCGTCCTGCGCATCGGGTTGGTTGGGGACGTGTTCGGGTTGGGTGGGGACGTGTTCCGTTCAACCCAAAATGGGTTGGGTGGGGACGTGTTCCGTTCAACCCAAACGAGCCGAACCGAAGGTCGTCTCAAATCATGTGCCCCAAAACCCGAACCGTAAACGGAATGAGGCGAATCCGCTAGTCCGCAGCGTCCCGCGCGGAACGCTGCGGCTCGTCAGCGACGGCCCACGTCAGCGCTCGTAAACCTTCTTGCCGCGTATGTAGGTCGCTGCCACGCCGACGCCGTCGATCTCGTCGGCGGGTACGGCGTAGATGTCGCGATCAAGCACGGCGAAACTCGCCTTGTAGCCCGCACGGAGCATGCCGAGCCCCTCGAAGCCCACCATCTTGGCCGCCTCGCGCGTGTAGAGGGCGATCGCCTCGTCGATGGTCAGGCGCTCGTCTGCGCCGAAGTCAAAGCCGTTGTAGGCATGGCGGGTGACGGCGGATTTGATGTTGGGGAAGGGGTCGGAAGGGACCGCCCACGAGGTCGCCGGCGCATCGGTCGAGATGCAGAGCGCCACACCCGCATCGAGCATCGTGCGGAACGGGTAGCATGAGCGGGTGCGCTCGGGCCCCAGGTTGGCAAGGTAGGTCCCGATCTCGGCGTAGGCAAAGACCGGCTGGGTCACGACGCCGATGCCGTCGCGGACAAACGCCTCGACCGCGGCCGCGGAAGGTGCGGTGACGTGCTCGATGCGCACGTGGGGGTAGGCGCCGTCAACCCAGGGCGCATGTCCGCAGAGGTGCTCGACCGCCCGGTCGATCGCGCGGGTGCCCATGGCGTGCATCGACAGCTGGCAGCGGTTCTTCTCGCAAAACGCGATGGCGCCATCGAGCTCCTCGGCTGTGCAGGTGGGAAAGCCGCAGGCGTCGGCATCCGCGGCGTCGCAGCCCAGATAGGGACGGTCGAACCATGCGGTCTTGCCCGAGACGCTGCCGTCGGTGAGCAGCTTGATGCCGGCGCAGAACAGCTGACGGGAGCGGTCCTGCTCGGCGGGTGCGATGGCGTAGGCGGGGTCGTCTTTCACGTAGTCCCACAGCACGTAGGTGGCGATGTCCTGCGCAAGGCCCGCCTCCACCGCACGGGCGAGCAGGGGCTGGGCGTCGGTGCCGTCGAGCGTGCACATGTCGGTTGCCGCGACGATGCCCTGCGAGGCGAGCAGGTGTCCCAGCTCGACGAGGCCCGCTACGGTTTCCCCCTCGCTTGCGCGGGGGATGAAGGGGGTGACAAGGTCGCGCGCGGTCTCCTTGAGAACGCCGGTGGGCTCGCCGTGCTCGTCGCGCTCGATCTGACCGCCCTCGGGGTCGGGGGTGTCGCGCGTGATGCCCGCGATCTCGAGCGCGCGGCTGTTCACGCAGCGGATATGGCCGCAGGTGCGCATCATGCACACCGGGGCGCCATCGCTCGCGGCATCCAGGTCGTAGCGGTTGGGCGAGCGGCCTTCGGCGAGCAGGGCCTCGTCATAGCCCCAGCCGTGGATCCAGGTGTCGGCGTCCTGGTGGGCGCGCTGTTCGCGGATGGCCTCGATAAGTTCGGCGATGGAGTTGATCTTGGGCGGCAGAGCCGAGATCTGACGGCTGTAGTCGGCAAGCATCACGGCGTGCATGTGCGCGTCCACGAAGCCGGGGATGACGCGCGCCCCGCCGAGGTCCACCGTCTCGCATGCCGCGCCGACGTAGGCGGCCGGCAGATCGGCTGCCCATCCGATCCAGGCGATGTGCTCGCCGTCGACAACCATCGTATCGGCGTGCGGGCTATCCGGGTCCTGGGTGGCGATCAGGGCGTGTTCGAAGCGAATCGGCTTGCTGGTGTCCATGAAGGCTCCTTCGTCGCGGCGTGTTAGCACAAGCATAGCCATCTGCCGATGGCGCGTGCGCCCTGATTCGGGGACGGGTCGATTTCAGTCATTTTGCGCAGAGCGACAGGGCTCGGGCGGAGGGCAACAGTATTCATGCACTATTAAAAAAGTAGGACCGTTACGCGAAAATACGGTCATTTCACCGATAGTCTATGCATAGACGTCAAGGTGTGGCAGGGGAGGAGTGCTAGTATCGGCTATGCATCGCGCCCCCGCCCGTGGCAAGCGAGCGTCCCATATCGTCGCGGGCGGCGAGGCGCAACGACCGTACGGAAAGGTGCGAAGACCATGGACCGACGCGAGATGCCCGTCGCCTGCTCACAGCTGATCGATGAGGCACGGGCCCTGCAGGACGAGATCGTGGCAGACCGCCGCGCGCTCCATCAGATTCCCGAGGTCGGCATGAGCCTGCCCGAGACCCGCGCGTTCGTGACCGCGCGCTTGGACGAGCTCGGAATTGCATGGCGCCCCTGCGGCGTCGTCTCCCCGCAGATCACCGAGAGCTACGAGCGCCTGGGCTACCACGACATCACCGAGTCGACCGGTGTGGTCGCTACGGTCGGGCACGGCGGCCCGTGCATCCTGCTGCGTGCGGACATGGACGCCCTGCCCATTGTCGAGGACAACGACCTGCCATTTTGCTCGACGCGCCCCTGCAGCCACATGTGCGGCCACGATGCGCACGCGGCCATGCTGCTGGCGGCGGCGCGCATCCTGAAGCGTCACGAGGACGAGCTGCCCGGCACCGTGAAGCTCATGTTCCAGCCGGGCGAGGAGCTCGGCTACGGCTCGAAGACCATGATCGACGACGGCCTGCTGGAAGACCCTCATGTCGATGTCGCCTTCGCCCTGCATGTCATCGCCAACGCGCCGGCGGGGCGCGTCGCCTACACGCCGGGCGTGGCGAGCGCCTCACTCGATACCTTCGGCGTGCGCATCCAAGGCCGTGGCGGCCATACATCCGCCCCGCAGCAATGCGTCGACCCGCTCATGGTGGCAAACCAGATATACCAAGCGGCCAACCTCTTCATGACGCGCGAGATCGATCCGTCCGCCTCCATCACGCTGTCGTGCGGGACCATGCACGGCGGGACGGTTCCCAACGTGCTGCCCGATACGGCCGAGCTGCAGTTTGGCATGCGCAGCTTCGATGTGGACGCCCGGGCGCACGCGCTTGCGCGCTTGCCGCAGATCTTTGAGTCCTACGCGGGGGCCTGGCGCGCGACCTGCGAGATCGCGACGTTCAGCTGCCCGTGCACCCGCACCGATCCCGACCTTGCCGCCGAGCTGGCCGGCGCCCTGCGCGCCGTCGCGGGGGAGGGGTGCGTGTCGAGCGATGTCCCCATGCCGGTGACCGAGGACTTCGCCTATGTGTCCGAGGCCGTTCCGAGCCTGTTCGTTCAGCTCGGCGCCGGCTTGCCCGATGCGGCTCCTCACCACAACCCGCATATGGTGCTCGACGAGAGCGTCTTTTGGATGGGCACGGCGATGCACGCCGTCTGTGCGCTTACGTGGCTTGACGCCCACGCTGAGGCTCGATGACCCGAAGGGCGGCGCAGCGCAGCCGTCTTCGTTACGCTGAGAAAGGAAATCGACCATGACTCGGATGCAAACGGGCGACGCCCGCAGCGGCAAACCGTTCTTCGGCTGGTGGCTCGTGCTCGCGGGCTTCCTCATCATGGCGACGTGCTACACCATCATGGTGAGCGGCATGTCGCTGTTCCAGCCGCATATCGTGGCTGACCTCGGTATCAGCGTCGGCACGTACAACACCGCCAACTCGCTGTCCACGCTCGTGTCCATCGTGGGCGCGCTGGTGGTGGGCAACGTCGTGGACCGCGTGCCCGGGCGCATCCTGGGCGGCCTGTCGGTCGCCATCACGGCGGCAGCTCTGGTCGGGTTTGCCTGCGTGGGCGAGGCCTGGCAGCTGTTCGTGCTGTTCGCCATCGACGGCCTGGTCGTCGTCGCGGGCACGCGCTTGCTCATCTCAATCGTCGTGACCAACTGGTTTACCGCCAAGCAGGGTCTTGCCGTGGCGATCGCCCTGTCGGGTTCGGGCTTCGGCGGAGCGATTCTGGGGCCCGTGGTCAACGGCTTGATTGGCGCCTACGGGTGGCGCACCGCCTTCATCGTGCTCGCCGCAGTCTGCTTCATCGTATCGTTCCCCATCACCGTGGCGGTATTTCGCAGCCGTCCGTCCGATATCGGCCTTGAGCCCTATGGCGCCGGTGGCGCGGGCGACAGCGCAGCGGCCCCCTCGCGCACGGGAGACGCGTCTGCTGTGGACGTCGAGGTCGGATGGGGGCGCGTACGCGTCCATCCCTCGTTTTGGATGCTCGTCGCCGGTTTCATGGTGATGGGCGTGCTCAACGGCGCGGCCATCCCCAACTCCATCACCAACCTGACCTCGGTGACCGTGGAGGGCCAGCAGGTCATAACCGGCGGGCACACGGCTGAGTTCGCCAGCATGTTCTACTCGTACAACATGATCGTGGTGCTCGTGTCCAAGATCGTCACCGGCGGGTTGTACGACCGCGTGGGCGTGCGCTGGGGCATCATCATCGGCAGCCTTGCCTGCCTGATCGGCAGTGCGGGCATGTGCTTCCCTGCGACGACCGTGGGCCCGCTCGTGGCGGCCACGTTCTTCGGCTTCGGCACGTGCATGGGCACGGTCGCGCCGCCGCTCGTCGCGGTGCGCCTGTACGGCACGAAGGACATGGGGCAGATCACCGGCTGGATCACGAGCCTCGAGATGCTCGGCTATGCGCTCGGCACCATCCTGTCCGGTGCGATCTTCGACGCGTTCCTGTCGTTTATCCCCATGTGGGTCGCATCCATCGTCGGCGCTGTCGTCATGCTCGCGCTGCTGCTCGCCGCCGCACCTGCCGCACGTGGCCTGGTCGAGCGCGTGCGTGCGGAGCAGAACGCGAAATAAGGCCGATACCGCCCGGGCAACCTGCTAGGATGGAATGTCGGAAAACGACGGGTCCTGAGGCGGTGTTGCGCGATGGCCATTCTTCTTGGCTGCGATTCGGTACAGCTCGAGTTCGCGACGAAGCGAGTCTTCGATGCGGTCACGCTCGGCGTGAACGAGGGCGACCGCATCGGTATCGTCGGCCGCAACGGTGACGGCAAGTCGACGCTGCTGACGGTGCTTGCCGGCGCGCTCGTGCCCGACGAGGGCCGGGTGACGCATCGCCGCGACGTGCGCGTGGGGCTGCTCGGACAGAAGGACGACCTCGATGACGCTGCGACCGTTCATGCGGCCGTGGTGGGCGATGCCCCCGAATACGAGTGGGCGTCGAGCCCGCGCGTGCGCCAGGTGCTCGACGGCCTGATCGCCGACGTTCCCTGGGAGGGCACGGTCGGCGAGCTGTCGGGCGGCCAGCGGCGCCGCGTAGACCTCGCGCGCCTGCTCATCGGCACCTATGACGTGCTCATGCTCGACGAGCCCACCAACCACCTGGACATGCGCACCATCAACTGGCTCGCCGCGCACCTGAAGGCGCGCTGGACGGATGGCTCGGGTGCGCTGCTTGTGGTCACGCACGACCGTTGGTTCTTGGATGAGGTCTGCACGTCCATGTGGGAGGTGCACGACGGGCGCGTCGACCCGTTTGAGGGCGGCTACTCCGCCTACATCCTGCAGCGCGTCGAGCGCGACCGCCTGGCGCAGGTGGCTGAGGACCGCCGGCGCAACATGGCGCGCAAGGAGCTCGCCTGGCTTTCGCGCGGGGCGCAAGCGCGCTCGACCAAGCCCAAGTTTCGCGTCGAGGCGGCCCGCGCGCTCATCGCCGACGTGCCGCCGGTGCGAAACGAGCTGGAGCTCAAGCGGCTGGCGGTTGCGCGCCTGGGCAAGCAGGTGATCGACGTGCTCGATGTCACGGCTGGCTACGGCGATGCGGCGACGGGCTCGTTCACGCCGGTGGTGCGCGACGCGACGTGGCTGATCGGGGCGGGGGACCGCTTCGGCCTGCTCGGCGAGAACGGCGCGGGCAAATCGACCATG
>CASEEY010000059.1 GCA_949287055.1 uncultured Collinsella sp. | reverse complement strand
GGGCCAATCGGGGCGCGCAACGCGTATGTGCGGGTAGCTTACTCGCCGCAGCCGCTGTTGATGAGCTCGACGAGCGCCTTCACGGCCTCCTGCTCGTCCTCGCCGTCGGCGGCGATGCAGATCGTGGTGCCGCAGGCCAGGCCCTGGGTCATCAGCGCGAGCATGCTCTTGGCATTCACGCCGTCGCCCTCAGCGTCGGCCTTCTTGACGGTGACGTTGGACTTGAAACCGGAAGCCGTCTTGCAGAACAGCGACGCAGGACGGGCGTGCAGGCCGGTGGCGTTGACGATCGTGGTCTCCTCAGAATACATGGGACGTTCTCCTTTTCTCCGCGAGCCGAAGGCTCGATATCCCGCGCGGACGCATCGCGCCCGCGCATGTGGCCCTACAGTTTACTTTACCACGGCGAAGGACCGCTACACCATCTCGCGAACGGCCTCGTGCAGGCGCTGGCGGTCTGCCGGGTCGTCGCTGTTGTAGTGGCGGGAGTTGACGATGTACTCCTCGATGGTGTTGAGGTTCTCCTCGGTGGGCTCGATGCCGAGCTCGCCCAGGGTCAGCGGAAGATCCATCTTGCGCATGAACTCGCGCAGCTCGTCCTCCTTGTCCTTCAGGCCGTTGAAGTACAGCTGGCAGAACAGGCCCACAGCGACGATCTCGCCATGGATAGCCTCGGCCGCCTCGTGCGTAAAGTGCGTGCGCACGCCGTCGTAGATCACGTGAGCGAGCTCCGACTGACGGAAGCTCTTGGTGGTGTTGGCGATCACGCCGGTGGTGATCACGTTCAGGAAGGCCATGTCGGTGAGGTTCTTGGTGACCTCGCCGGCGCGGTTGTCCTCGATGGCGGGAAGCGCGATCTTCTCGAGCACGTCGTAGACGTAGGCAGCCATGTTGAAAGCCGTGAAGACGTCGATCGGCGTATCCTCGAGGTGCATCTCGGGCTGGCCGTTCAGCATCTCGATCTTCTTGGCCATGGCGTCCATGATGCCGGCGGCGTTGTAGCGGTGCGGGCACGCGGCGATGACGTCGAGGTCCATGTACACGCCGTCGATCTCGTGATCAAAACGCCAGGAGCGCAGCTTGCCGCCCTCGGCGGTGTACATGACGCTCATGCAGGTGAACGGCGCGCAGGTGGATGCGGACGTGGGGATGTTGATGGCGCCCAGATGCGCCACCTCGCCCACGGCCTTGGCAAGGTCGGTGATCTTGCCGCCGCCGACGCCGACGATCTCGTCGCAGCCGGCCTCGTGCGCCTTGGCGGCCAGCTCCTCGGCACCCTCGTAGCAGCACCAGCCCGTCCAGATCTCGAGCTGCCACTCGACGCCCGCGGCCTCCATGCTCGGGACCAGACGGTCCTTGACCGCGTCCCAGGAGCGCGGACCGGCGACGATCAGCATCTTGTTGCCGAAGCGCTTGAGCTCATCGCCCATCTGCTCCAAAAGACCGCGCTCGCAGCGCACGCGACCGGCGCCAAACTTGATCGCGGTATCCAGTTCCACTGCCATAGTTCCCTCTTTCTCCCTTTTTCGATGCTCGTGAACAGGGTATCTTTCGGCGCACGGCGGGCGCGATGCCCCTGCAGCCCACCGTGCGCCGGAAAGACCGTAACGGTCCGGCGGCTTAGCCGCGGATCTCGCGGACGGCTGCCGCGGCCTCGGCCGTCAGGGCCTCGACGCGCGAGAAGTCACCGTCGGCGAACAGGTTGGGCTTGACCATCCAGGTGCCGCCCGCAGCGAGGATCGCCTTGGAGCCCAGGAAGTCGCGCACGTTGTCGGGGCTCACGCCACCGGTGGGCATGAAGCGATGGCCGACGAACACGGCGGCAAGCGCCTCGATGGCCTTCAGGCCGCCGTAGAGGTTGGCGGGGAAGAACTTGGTGATATCGAAGCCCAGATTGATGAGGGTCGTCAGCTCGGCGGGAGTCACGCCGCCGGGAATGAGGTTGATCTCATGCTCGAGGCACCAGTCGATGATGGCCATGTCGTAGCCCGGAGACACGATGAACTTCGCGCCCGCATCGACGGCCTTCTTGCACTGCTCGAGGTTCACGACGGTACCGGCACCGACCAGGATGTCGGGGCACTTCTCGGCCATCTCGTGGATGCAGTCGGCGGCAGCCGCGGTGCGGAAGGTCACCTCAGCTGCGGGAAGCCCGCCGGTGACCAGCGCGCTGGCCATAGGGACGGCGTCCTCGACCTTCTCGAGCACGACGACCGGCACGACACCCGTCTTCTCGACCTGCTCGTAGAACCCATTGTTCTTCATGTACTCAGTCGACATCTTGCTTCCTCTCTCTTGTCGAGCTTACTTCCCGTTATATGCACCACAGGGTCGGCGCTGGCCCGCGCTCACGGCAGGCAGGTGCACCACACCTCCTGATTGTGGTAGATGGCAAAATCGTCAAAGCCCAGACGCTCGGCGGCGGGCTGCTCGCCGTCGCATACGCGCTCGAGCAGCTCGAGCAGGCTCGACCCGAGCTCGTCGATCGTCTGCGTCCCCTCGATGACGCCGGAGGCGTCGAAATCCATGTTGTCCGCCATACGCGCATAGGTCTCAGCGTTGCCCGTGACCTTGATGACGGGGATGAGCGGGTTGCCGATCGGCGTGCCGCGGCCCGTCGTGAAGATAAGCACCTGCGCACCGCCCGCCGTCATGCCGGACACCGACTCGATGTCGTAGCCCGGCGTGTCCATAACGACCAGACCGGGCTTCGTCGGCACAGCGCCATAAGGGACGACCTCCGCGATCTGCGAGGTGCCGCCCTTCGAGATGCCGCCCAGCGCCTTTTCCTCGAGTGTGGACAGGCCGCCGGCCATATTGCCCGGCGACGGGTTGGCGCCGCGCACGTCCACGCCCGCCGCGGCGAAGCTCTTCTCGAGCCCATGCACGATACGGTAGACGTCGTCGGAAACCTCGGGCGCGGCCACGCGGGCCGCAAGGATATCCTCGGTGCCGATGAGCTCGGTCGTCTCGCCGAGCATCACCGTGCCGCCTGCGGCGACGACCGCATCGCTCACCGCGCCGACCACCGGGTTGGCGGCAAGGCCGCTCGTGGCGTCCGAACCGCCGCAGTTGGTTCCCAAGACCAGGTCGCCCAGGCCCATCTCGCAGCGCTCGACAGCGGCAGCCCGTTCCACAAGGGCACGCGCAAGCTCGACGCCGTGCGCGACCGCGCGCTCAGAGCCGCCGCAGTCCTGAATCGTCATCACCTCGAGGGGCTTTTTGCTCACCTCGCGGATGCGCTCGGCAAGCTCGTAGGGCTTGGTGGTCTCGCATCCCAGGCCCACGAGCAGGGTCGCGAACACGTTGGGATTGAGCGCCAGGTTCACAAGGCAGCGACGCATGATCTCGATGCCCGAACCCACCTGGCCGCATCCTTTGGCGCAGGGGACCGCCACCGCTCCCGGCACCGCTGCGGCGATGCGGCGCGCGACGACGTTGGCGCACCCGCACGTCGAGAGCACGAGCACATGGTTGCGGATACCTATGCGACCATCCGGTCGACGATAGCCCCTCATGCGCTCACCCCCGTCTTGACGCTCTCGATGGCATGGACATGGACGTAGCCGCCACGGGCGACGTCAGCCGTCATGATGCCGATGACCTCGCCGTACTTATGCGCAAGCTGGCCTGTGGCAAGCGGCGCGAGGCAGATCTTGTGAAAGCGCGGGATGTCCTCGAGCGCGACGAGCTCGTCGACCGCATCGCCCGACTTCGTCCGCACCGACACGGCGTCGCCGGCGGCGACCGCGTCGATGACGGTTGCGACGTCGTCGACCGGATCCATGATGAGCGCGCGCTTTGTCGAGGGGGCCTTGCTTTCCATCGCTACTTGCCCTCCTCTTTCCCTACCTGGGACAGCGGGTCCTTGAACTCGCCGAACCGGATATCCGGGAAGCGCTCGGCCACATGGTCGCGCACCCACGCATACGTCTCGCGCATGCGGGAGCTGCGGACCCACAGGCCGGAGAGCTGCAGCACGTAATACACCTTGTCCGACCCGCTGGCGTCCATCTGCGCCTGCATGTCGGGCGTGATCTCGTCAAACTGATCGGCGGACTTGTAGCCCATGATCTCGAGCATGAGGTCGTTGTTGCTCGCGGCCTTGAGGTCGACGCTCAGCACCTGGCTCCACGGCAGCGAGATGACGTCCTCGGGCTTGGTGAGGTCGGTCGCCTCGTCGGCGGTGAACTCGAACAGGGGCCTGCGGTCGAGCAGCTTGCGCACGCAAAAGACCGTGGCCACGACAAAGCACGCCGCGACGACGACCGCAAGGATCGGCCACACGATATTGCCGCCGGCCTGGGTGAAGCCGAGCGCGACGACGCACACGGCAATGACAACATACGACAGGCAGATGGCGACCAGCCGCCGCGTGTCGTTATAGACAACGAGTCTGTCCATGGGATAAACCTCGCAGAGATTCCAACGTTAGCGCAGGACTTCCATGAAGCCCACGACATCGGCCAGGCTATCGAACGAGAGGACCGCTTCGCTGCGAATCTTCTCGCGATTGCCCACGGGCTGGTCCAGAATCGGATAGCCCTCGGTGACCGAATCCATATTCGTCAGGTCGTCGAAGATGAACGCCGACGTGAAGCCGCCCGCATTGGCGGCACAGATGCCCGCATAGCTGTCCTCGAGCACGAGCGTGTTGGCGGGATCGGCTCCGATGAGCCCCGCCGCCTTGAGGAAGATCTCGGGGTCGGGCTTGCCGTTTTCCACCTGCGTTCCGTCCACGATATAGGGGAACGCATGGGTGAGGTACTCGGCCTCGAGATACTCGTCGATCAGCGAGCGGACCGACGAGCTGGCGAGCGCGTAGGGGATGTTGCGCTCCTGCAGATAGCTCAACAGCTCCAGCAGGCCCTTCTTCTTGCCCACACGGCCGTTTTGCTCCATGCGCACGGCCGTCTTCTGCTTCTTGATGTACTCGCGCCAGGTGACGACGTCCTTGTCCTCACCGAACGCGTGCTTGAGGTCGGCGACGACCTCGCGTTCGATCTTGCCGCAAAGGCTCATGTACAAAGCGGGGTTCATCTGGAAGCCGAATGCGCGCGCCGTGCGCAGATACGCGCGGTAGCACATGCGCTCGCTGTCGAAGATGAGGCCGTCCATGTCGAACAGCACAGCCTGAAACGGACCCACGGGTGCTCCTTTGCGGTCGATATGTCCATAAGAAAGGCCCGCACCCTCCTGCGGGTGCCGAAGGAGTGCGGGCCTGGGGGTGGAGGCGAGCTGTTACGCCCGGATCTCGTTCACCGGCTCCTCGCCGGCGACGAAACGCTCAACGTCTCCCACGCACTTCTCGCCCATGCCGCGCAGGCACTCCTCCGTATAGGCGGAGATGTGCGGGCACACGAGAACCTTGGGATGGTTGAAGTAGGGGTCGTCGGCCGCAGGCGGCTCGTCGTGCATGACGTCGATTGCCAGGGCCTTGATGGTGCCGTCCGCAAGCGCGTCGAGCATCGCGGGCTGATCGATAAGATCGGCACGCGCGTTGTTGACCACATAGACGCCCTTCTTCATCTTGGCGAAGCACTCGGCGTTCAGGATGTGGAACGACGTCGGGTTGAGGTCAGCGTTGAGGGTCAGGATGTCGCAGTTGGAAACCACGGTATCCAGATCGGTGTACTCGAAGTCGACGCCCTGGGCGCGCAGCTTGTCGGCCCAATCGTCGTGATGCACCGGGTCGCAGGCCAGGACCTTGAGGTCGTAGCCGCGAGCCAGGATCTCGACGACACGGGAACCGATGTTGCCGCAGCCGATGATGCCGAGCGTCTTGCCCGACACGCCGTTGCCCACGAACTTGGCGCGCTCGGCCCAGCAGCCCTCGTTGGCCGCCACATGCGAGTCGCTCACCTGACGCATGGCGTCAAGCAGGATGGCGACAGCGCCCTCGGCCACCGCGTCGCGCTCGACGAGCGGCGAGACCGTGGTAAGGATGCAGCCGGTCGCGTTGCAGGCCTTGACGTCGACGTTGTTGTAACCGATGCCATGGCGCGAAAGCAGCAGCAGGTCGGTCTTGTGCTCGAAGAACTCCGCATCGAAAAACGGCGTCACCGAGGAGATGATGATGTTGTAGTCCTTGAGGGACTCGGCGAGCTCGGCGCCGTGGGCATCGCCCGCGACGCGCACGCGCTCGACCGTGCCGATCTTCTCAAGGCGCTCCATCTGGTCGGGGAAGCGGGTTCCGAACGACGAGGAGTTCACGATAGCGATCTTGTATTCCATAGGTGGAACTACCCTATCCCTTTCTGCGTGAACCGCGAAGGATCAACTACTTGCCGCACTTGGCGAGGGCGGCGGCCAAGCCGACGTTCTCGGAGGACGGAATCTTCTGGAAGTAGACGGTGACGCCCGCGTCGCCGATGGCCTTGGCGATGTCGGCGTCGTCGTCGGTCAGGCCGACGGACTCGATGACCTTGGTGGAGCCGGGCTTGATGGCGATGCCGCCGACGTTGAGCTCCTTGATGGGCACGCCGCCGTCAACGGCGACCTTGGCGTAGGCCAGCGACTTGAAGATCAGGGCGACCTTGTCGTCGCCGAACTGGTCCTCGTTCCAACGGTCGACAAGACCCTGGGCGGAGTAGACCTTGATCTTGAGGCCGCCGGTGGACTGGGTGGACTCGTAGATCTCCTTCATGAACTCATCGTTGGCGGTGGCATCGTCGATGACATAGGCGGTGTTGGTGCCCTTGCCCTTGGTCCAGACCTGCATGACCTGGCCGTGGACCAGACGGTCGTCGATGCGCGCGAGGGTGATCTCAGACATGGTGTTACTCCTATCCCTAGAGGGTGACTAAAAAGGGGTACATATCTCCCCATTAAGAGATATGTACCCCGTTGCGGCGAATTAGCCCTTGAGGTTGGCGCGATTGATGAGACGGGCACCCATCTTGCCGGCCTCGAGCGCGGTGTTGGCGAGCTCGTGGCCGTCCTCGGCGATCTCGAGCTGCTGGATCGTCTCGATCAGCATGGGCATGTTCACGCCCAGGATGACGTCGCAGTCGACCTTGGCGACGCAGGCGAGCGCCACGTTGGAGGGGCTGCCGCCCATGAGGTCGCACATGATGATGGTGTGCGCGCCCTCGGCGTCGTTCTTCTCGACGATCTCGAACGCCTTCTCGCGCAGGTCATCGACGGACTGGCCGGGCACGAGGCCCAGGGCGTCGACGTTCTCCTGCTCGCCCATGATCATCTCGGCGCTCTTCTTGAGCTCGATGCCGAACAGACCGTGGGTGATGATGAGGACCTTGTTCATGCGTATCGCTCCTTACAGCTCAAATCCGATTAGAGGATGCCGATGACCGCGAGCACGATCAGGATGACCGTGAAGCCGAGCATGGCCTGGGTAACCTTCATGCCCTTCTTCTGGAAGAAGAAGAACAGGGCCATAACGGCGATCAGGGGTAGGATGCCGGGGATGATGCCGTCCAAGGTCTCCTGGAGCACGAAGGGCTTACCGGACAGGTCGGCCTGGATCGGGGTGGACAGCTTGACGTAGCTGGCCGCCATGGCGCCCATCATGAACAGGCCGAGCACGCCGAGCGCGTCGATGATGGACTTGATGCGGCCGCCCTTCATGACCTCGAGCGCGGCGCGACGGCCCATGGTGTAGCCCATGCGGGTGAACAGGTAGCCGTAGATGAAGGTCGCGGTGGCGAAGCACACGAACGGCATGACGGCACCGAGCGGGTTGCCCTCTTGGCACAGGCCCAGGAACAGCGAGATGCAGATGTACTGGACGGTACCGGAGTCGATGGAGTCGCCGACGCCAGCCAGCGGGCCCATCAGGCCGATCTTGGTGTTCTGGATCATCGTGGCATCGAGGGCCTCCTCGCCGGCGTTGAGCGCCTTGGCGCGCTCCTCCTCGAGCGAGACGGTGATGCCGGAGATGATGCCGCCGCCCCAGACAGCCTGGGTGTTGAAGAACTGCAGGTGGCGCTGGAGGGCCTCAGCCAGGAAGACCTTGTTCTTGTAGAGCTTCTTGAGCACGGGGATCAGGCCGAAGCAGAACGCGGGGGCGATCATGCGGTCGAAGGTGTGCGGGATCTCGTTGGCCCACCAGAAGCGGAACCAGGTCTTGAGGATGTCCTTGTTGGTGATCTCGTCGGGCTTGTTGGCCTCACCGAGCATCAAACGGGGATCGGCGTGAATCATGCCGTCTTCGTCTAGATAATCGTTGATATCCTGGGAAAGCTTCTCGACAGCTTCACTCATCGTAAAATCCCTTCCTTTCTATGGATAGCAGGGCTCGGGCGCGACTAGGCGTCGGCCTTCGTGGTGAACATGTTGTAGCAGAAGGCGATGATGCAGCCGAAGACGGCCCAGGTGATCATCGTGATGCTCATGCCGGCCTGGGTGGTGAGCACGACCAGGAAGTAGGCCAGGAAGAAGAACACGAGCAGCTTGCGGGAGCCGATGACGTGCATGGTGATGGCGATACCGAGGGCGGCAAGGCCACCGGAGACGACGTCGAGCGCGTGCAGCACGGGGCCGTCGCTGATCATGTTCATGAAGTCGGAGATGACCGGGGCGCCCAGGTACAGGGCGATGGTGATGGTCGGGACGAACAGCGCGAAGCCGATGAGGGAGGGCACGAGGCCGATCCACAGCTGCAGGTTGCGGGTGTCAGCCTTGAGGGCGCAGGCATCCATGCGGCTCACGGTGATCGTGTTCAGGAAGAAGCGGAGCTGGTAGAGGTAGCTGCCCATGAGGCCGACGGGCACGGCGATGGCGACAGCGGCCTCGGGGTCCAGGTCACCGATGCAGGCGACGGACACGGCGATGGCGGAAGCCACCGCGGGCTCGGAGGGCATAGCGCCACCGGGGGCGACGACGCCCATGTAGATCAGCTGGATGGTCGCGGTGACGATCATGGCCTGGTGCATGTCGCCGAGGATCAGACCGACCCAGAAGCCCGCCATAAGCGGCGAGAAACGCATGGTGAGGGTTGCATAACCGAGTGCGCGCGATTCGATTGCCGCAACAAACAGGGCAATCAGCAATGCTTGCAATAGTGTCATTATGCCTTTCCTTTCTCTCCTCTTTTCCGGAAGCGATGGAGTGCGTCCGCTCCATTTCCCCCTTCGCCTGGGCGCGGGCCCTCCACGCCAAGGCAGACTTTGGGCACATAGCCCCTATGACGAAGATTCTATGTGTTTTTATAGTGTCTCGAAAGAAAAAATTTTCCTAATTGGTGAACGGTGTGTAAGTTATCGTCTACCGAATTTAGTACACATGTTGTGCCAGATTGTGCTAGCGCTAACATGCGAGGTCAATTTTTGGAGTTGTCACTGGTAGATAGCTATTTCGAGTGCGCAATAAAATGTACTTAATTTTGTAGGTTTTTATGTCGCGGTTGTTAAAATGATTTATTATCGCTCACTTTTTACCGTTCACGCTTCTCGCGACACCGACCTCAGTCGCTCGGCTGCGTTTTTGTACTAGAAAATTATTTTTTTCTACTTCCGTTCGCGATATTTTTTTCGCCCTGCGTTGCGGTCGCCGCTATATTGAATACAAAGCGCGTCGCATCACGCTATATTCGCCGCGATGCGCCTTGTACCTGTCGCCCCACGATTCAGGAATCGCACGATGGCACGAAACACCGTTTTCCTCAAGATCAAGGCGCTCTCCCCCTCGCTTTCCGCCAAGGAGCAGCGCATCGCCGACTTCATCCTCGACGATCCCCGCTTCGCCTCGCGCATGACCATCAACGAGATGGCCGCACAGCTCGGCGTTGCGGACTCGACGGTGTTCAAATTTACCAAGAAGCTCGGGTACCGCGGATTCCGCGATTTCCGCACCGATTTGCTTGCCGAGGAGTTCGACCCGCAGATCTCGATCCACGAGAACGTGACCCCCGAGGACGATCCCCTCACAGTCGCCCACAAGATCATCCACTCGAGCGCCAAGTCGCTCAACGACACCTTGGCGCTGCTCAAGCGCGAGGACCTGGAGCTTGCGCTCGACTTTTTGCTCGGCAGCGCGCGCATCTCGTTTTACGGATGCGGCGAATCGGGCGTCATCGCAATGGACGCCTACCAGAAGTTCCTGCGCTCCCCCATTCCCTGCCATGCCGTCATGGACTCGCACATGCAGCTCATGCAGGCGGCGATGCTCACGCCGGAGTCGGCGACGAGCGTCAATACGGTTGGCGTGCTCAGCCTGTCGAGCGGCAACCTGACCACATTGTTAGATGTTGCAAGCTTGGGAGCGTCTTACAGCTTCTTCGACGTGCGCTGCTCGAGCGGCGTCTACGCGTGGGTCGAGATCAACTACACCGACCGCAGCTGGCTGCTCCTCGCGCAGGAGCTTTCCAACGGCTCGCTCGTGGGCAAGGCCGTGAAGCTCGACGAGGGCGA